>JALSGT010000122.1 GCA_026982555.1 Chromatiales bacterium | reverse complement strand
TGCCATCAAACACGGTGGGGGCGGGTGTAACATCAAGACCAAATTTGTTAAACGATTGCATGCTGCGTTTTATGTGTCTGGCATGGGTAACGAGATAAACAGATTCGATACCTTCGGCTTTTAATATTTTTGAGGAGTATTGTGCGTTTTCATAAGTGGTGCGGCTTTGTGTTTCAATCCAGCGGACGGGCAGGGCGTATTCGCTTTCAATCAGTTGTTTCATCAGTTCCGCTTCTGCCGGTGATTCTTCTGTTCCCAGTCCGCCCGATATCAGTATGGGTAGCATAGTGCGACGGGCCAGCCATACACCATATCGAATCCGTTCCAGGGCAAGGGCATTGGGGGTGTCTCCTGCAAATTCCGGCGCATGATAACGGCGGCCTGCTGCCAGAATCACAATGGCTTGCGGGGGTTTGTCACCTGCCAACAAAAAATTTTCGGAAAGGGCTGTTTCCGGTTCCAATCCCGCCAATAGAAGATTAGCGGTCAGTGGCAGGCTGGCTATGTACAACAGGCCGAGGCCACTTGCGGTCATGTAGAATCCTACACGCTGACAACGGCACATGACGATCAGCCCCAGCGCGGCAAGAATAATAAATCCGCCCGGCGGGCCGATGAGTTTCTCCAACAATGCACCGATGCCCATTCGTCAGTCTGCTTTGCTTTTTTTCGCCGCTGAGTTCGCACTGACGACATTGGCCAGTGTGGCGAATTCGTTCAGGCTCAATGTTTCTGCCCGGCGTTTAGGGTCAACACCTTGTGATTCAATTTGTTCTGCATTCATGAGCGGTTTGAGTGTGTTGCGCAGGGTTTTTCGCCGTTGGGAGAAGGCTTGGGTCACCAGTTTTTCCAGCAGGTTTACGTCTTCAACACTGACAGGTGGCTCACGATGGGGTACCAAACGTACAACCGCAGAGTTCACTTTGGGCGGTGGTGAAAAGGCTTCTGGCGGTACGTCCATCAGCGATTCCACCCGGCAGTGATATTGCATCATCACACTCAGGCGGCCATAGTCTTTGTTGCCGGGTACTGCTGCCAGTCTGTCTACAACTTCTTTTTGCAGCATAAAGTGCATGTCTTGAATCTGTTCATGCAGGGACAATAAATGAAACATCAGTGGCGTAGAGATGTTGTAGGGCAGGTTGCCGACAATGCGTAACGGTCGCCCGTCTTCCGCCAGGGTGGCAAAATCGAACTTCAGGGCATCGGCTTGGTGAATGTGCAATTGGCCACGGTCACGACAGTGTGCTTCCAGTTTGGGAATGATGTCTCTGTCCAGTTCAACGGCATCCATGGCAGTGACACAGGGCAGCAGGGATTCCGTTAACACACCCAGTCCGGGGCCGATTTCTACCAGATGATCATCCCGTTGCGGACTGATGGCAGCAACAATACCTGCTACCACATACGGGTCAGTCAGAAAATTCTGGCCAAAGCGTTTGCGGGCACGGTGTTTTGATGCGGGGTCTGTACTCATGCGACAGATTGTGTCTGCTGTGCTTTTACATGCCTGACCATTTCATCCGCTATCGACATCGCATATAAAAAACTGTCGGCCCTGGCCTGACCGGTGCCTGCTAATGTCAGTGCAGTGCCATGATCAACCGAGGTGCGAATAATCGGCAGGCCTAAAGTGATGTTTACCGCTTTACCAAAACCCATATGTTTCAATACCGGCAGCCCTTGATCATGATACATGGCCAGCACAACATCGGCCCGGCTTAGTGTGTCGGCAGTAAACAGGGTATCTGCTGACAATGGGCCTTGCACGTTAAAACCACGATCACGAAAACCTTGTAACACAGGTGTAATAATGTCTATTTCTTCTGACCCTAAATGCCCGTCTTCACCAGCATGAGGGTTCAGGCCACACACCAAAATACGCGGTTTGTGAATACCTGATTTGACGTGTAAGTCCTGCAATAAAATATCAATAACGCGTGAAAGACTTTCATGCGTAATCGCTGCCGATACCTCTTTCAGGGGAAGGTGGGTTGTGACCAATGCAACACGAAGGCCTTCGGTGGCTAACATCATCACCGGGTAGCCACCCGTTTGCTGTGCAAGATATTCCGTGTGCCCGGTAAAGACGATACCGGCTTCATTGATAATCCCTTTGTGTACCGGGCCGGTGACCAGGGCATCAAATATACCTTGTTGACAACCATTAATGGCGGCATCAATGGTTTTTAAAACCGCTATTGCGTTTTTTTTATTCAGTTGGCCGGGTTGCACACTATCCGCCAGTGGAATATCCAGCACTGGCAATATGCCCGCACGATGAGGATTTTTTATGTGGGAAGTATTTTCCTGAAATGGAATAATTTCCAGTGACAGGCCAAGCTGCTGCGCACGCGCTGCCAGCAGTTTTGCATCTGCAATAACGACTATTTCACAGGAGTGATTTTGCTGTGCCATTTGCACGCAGAGATCCGGGCCTATGCCTGCCGGTTCTCCTGCGGTAATGGCCAGACGATGAATTGATTCCGTCATAAAAATATCATCAATCATCAAAGCCGGTTTTGAACAAAGGCCTCGTCACGAATACGCCGAATCCAGGCCTGCATGGCAGGGCCCAGCTTGCGTTCACGAATGGCATCACTGGCATTTTTATTTTGCACCTGTTCTGTAATATCCTGATTGCGACGTTCCAGCACCTGAATCAAGTGCCAACCAAAACGGCTGCGTACTGGTTCACTCAATTCATCAATCGCTAGCACGCTCATACCTTGTTCAAAACTCGGCACCATTTCGCCCGGACTGACCCAGCCCAATTCGCCACCTTCAGCACCCGAGCCCGGATCATCCGAATGTGCTTTGGCCAGTGCTGCAAAATCTTCACCGGCAATAATACGTTCACGAATTTTTTCCAGCCTTGTGCGTGCATCATCACTGTCGGCTTCATCAAAAGGTTTTATCAAAATATGCCGGGCGTGTGTCTGAGTAACCATGTGCTGTGGCTGGTTGTCGCGAATGTCGAGCATTTTGATAACATGAAAACCACTGGGGCTGCGCAGGGCTTCACTCACATTATTCACATCCTGTTGTAACACCCAATCTGCAAACAGGCTGGGCAGGGCATCGGCGCGACGCCAGCCAAGATCTCCTCCTTCCAGTGCCTGTTGACCATCGGACAGTGAAATTGCCGTTTGTGTAAAATCAGCACCGGCACGCAGATCCTGCACAATTTTTTCTGCTTTGGCGCGTGCGCTTTTTATTTCCTGTGCGCTGGCGGCTTCGGGCACGGATATCAAAATATGGCCGAGATGATATTCTTTATCTTGACCACCGCGTAGTTTTTGATTATTGATAAAGTTGTCTATTTCCTGCTGGGTAACCACGATGCGACTACGCACCTGGCGCTGTTGCAGACGGTTAACGGTAATTTCATCGCGCATGTTTTCGCGAAAACTTTCAAAATTGATGCCTTCGCTTTGCAAGGCCGTGCGAAATTGCAACAAACTCATGCGGTTTTGTGCAGCAATGTTTTCCAGCGTGCGATTGAGCATGTCATCATCCACCCGGATGCTGGCGCGCTTGGCCATTTGCAACTGAATACGACGCAGGATCATACGATCCAGCAATTGTTTTTTCAGTACGGCATCACTGGGCAACCGGGTATTTTGCTGACTCAGTTGTTTTTTGATCAGGCCCATTTCTGCCTTCAATTCCAGTGCCGTAATCACCTCGTCATTGACTACGGCAACAATGCGGTCCAACGGGTTTTCCACCGCCAGTTTTGCCTGAACGGCTGATGCCATGACCAGACTGCCTGCCAATGCTATGCAATAAAAAAGTTTTGTTACACCATTCATACTTGTTTTCTCTTGGATCACTTGTTCATTTCTGATGACTGTTCCTTTTCAGGGCGTGAGGATATCACGCGCCAGCAGACTTTCGACCTTGCGGCCAAAACTCGTCAAACCTTTCAGTTCCAGCTGAAACCAGATGGAATCACTCAATTCTTCATCCGCCGCATTCACCCGGTAACTGCGTTGTACGATGCGCATCGACCAGCAGCAGCTTTCGTATTCGATGCCTTTGAGGGTCTCCAGTGTGGTGTGGTCCCGGGTGGATCGCAACCAGCGGCCCACAACACGCCAGCGCTGGCTGATGGGCCAGATACCTGCCACATCCACTTGTCGCAATTTCTCGCGGTCAAAGCGATAACCCAGTCGTAACACTCGTTTCCGGTGTTGATACCGCCAACTCGCTGTCGCACGCGCCAACTCGCTGGCTTTGCTGTCCCACTGCAAACTGCTGCGCACGCGGGTGGTTGCTGTCCATTGACTTTTCAGTTCCGCCAACCAGTGCGAAGCCGTGTCGGTTTCTGGTGCTGCTCCAGGCAAGGTGACTTCACGATCCTGAAAGTAAAAGATACGACCCAAACTGGCACTCAACAGTTCCCGGCCCTGCGCATCCAGAAAACGTGTGCTTAACGCTGTACTCAATTGATTGGCATCACCCACTCGGTCTGCGCCGTTAAAGCGGTTTTCCCGGAACAACCGGTCAAACCCGAATAATGGCAGGCTGCTGTCAAACACCCGGGAGATACCTGCTTCGTCCACAATCAAATCATCCTGCTCTTTTTTGGGCACATATAAATAAAAGAGTCTTGGCTCCAGAGTCTGCCGCACAGCACGTCCGCTGGCGGATAAATCCCGTTCAAAAATCAGCCCGCTGTCAATACTGAACAACGGCAGGCTGCGTGCCGGTTTGGCATCAGCAAGGGGGTCGTTATTTTGCAGCGTATATTGCGTGTGGCGCAGACTGAATTTGGGCAGCAAAAACCCCGCCGCTTCCCGGTACGGCCAGGCAACACTGGGCTGCACATCCCAGCGTGTACCTATCACGCCTTCCGCGCGATCAAACTGCACTGCTTCTGCATTCAGCGCCCATTCCAGTCCGGCAAACCCCGACCACGGATTCATGCTGAATTGTAATTGTGGCAATCGTTGGTAGGGCCGGGAGGTGGCGGGCAGGCTTTTGTCCAGGGTTTGATAGCCCTGCAACAACACACTGGCGCGCCAGTTTTCTGCCTGATAATTCAACTCGCCACGCCGCTCAAGATGGGTCAGACTGCTGGTGGCCAGCTGGTTACCAAAGTCATTGAGATAATCACGATCCGAGGCATAGCGATAATCCACACGACTGCGCCAGCCTTTGCCATGTTCTCCTGTGTGGCGCAAAGTCAGCGCTGACCGGTCAGCACCGAATACCCGGTCATTGGGCAATTGTGCCACATCCAGCTGACCCCGGCTGCGTTCGTTGAGATAACGAAATTCACCCTGCAACAACACACCCCGGCGGGTCATGAAACGAGGAGTGAAGGTGGCATCACGGTGCGGTGCAATATTCCAATACCAGGGCACACTCAGTTCACTGCCCGCCACGTTGCTTTCACCGAAGGAGGGCACCAAAAAGCCGGTTTTGCGCCCCTGCAACGGAAAGCTCATGTACGGAAAATAAAAAATCGGCACATGCATGAATTCAATGCGCGCATGGCGGGCAATGCCTTCGTTGGCGAGGGTATCGAGCCGCAAACTGCTGGCCTTGAGTAGCCAGGCGCTGTCACCTTCGTCGCAGGTGGTAAATTGTGCGCCCTGCAATTCAGTCACCGATTTTCCCAGCAGGGTTACCGAGTCTGCTTTGCCACGAATGTGTTTGTCGGTCAGCCAGAAACGCGCCGGGCTGAATTGTCCCGTGTCGTTATCCAGTTGCAAATTTGCCGCATCACCGGTGAGTAAGCGATTACCAACAGTATAACGTACATCACCTTCGGCGCGCGCCTGATCTGTCTGTTCGTTGTAAAAAAGCCGCTCTGCTTCCAGGCGTTGTACGCCGCGCTCCCCAATAACTTTGCCGCGCAAACGGTATTCAACACCTTCTTTGCTGATCATGTCTGCGGTAAAACGCATGCTGTTGTTTTGCAGGTCTTCCCCCGCTACGGGAGCCAGATCAGCCGCTGGTGACGGCGCACAATATGACCACGGGGTTTCTGCTGCCTGCGCAGTACTCATTACCATGGCAACCACACAACACAGCCAATACCTGTGTTTTGTGGTTGTCGCAGGGGTTGCCCGTGTGGCATTTGTTTCCCGCATATTATTTGCCAATACCTACTTACCGATACAAAAGCTGGAAAAAATTTTACCCAATAATTCATCGGCGCTGACTTCGCCGGTAATCTCGCCCAACACCTGCTGAGCCTGACGCAGGTCTTCCGCCAGCAACTCACCCGCCGCATGGTTTTGCAGTTGTTGCTGACCGTTTTCGAGGTGTTGCTGTGCGCTGTCCAGCGCCTGTAAATGCCGCCGTCGCGCCATAAACTGCCCCTCGCCTCTGGCTTCGTAACCCACACAGGCTTTGAGATGTTCCCGCAGTGTTGGCAGGCCTGTACCACTGCGGGCAGACACGGCAATTTCCGTGATATTTTTGGCATTCACCTGTACTGGCACTGCACCCACCGCCAGCAAATCAATCTTGTTTTGTACAAGGGTGATCGGCGGCCCTGCCTGACCCAGTTGCATCAACAGGCTTTGTTCCTGTTCATCAAAGGTCTGGCTGGCATCATGCAATAAAAGAATACGATCAGCACCTTCAATTTCCGCCCAGGCACGACGTATGCCTTCCTGCTCCACTGCATCGTCGCTGTCACGCAGTCCAGCGGTGTCAATAATGTGCAAGGGCAGGCCATCCAGCTGGATGTGTTCGCGCAGGATGTCGCGGGTGGTGCCGGGGATATCGGTGACAATAGCGGTATCCCGACCGGCAAGGGCATTGAGCAGAGTGGACTTGCCTGCATTGGGACGCCCGGCAATGACCACGGTCATGCCTTCACGCAGCAGGTTGCCCTGGCGGGCAGCCGCCTGGGTTTCTGCCAGGGTATTCATAACGGCGGTCAGTCGTGTTTGCACCTGACCATCGCCGAGAAAATCAATTTCCTCTTCGGGAAAATCAATGGCGGATTCCACATAGATACGCAGTTCTGTCAATGCCTCCACCAGAGCATGAATACGTTGTGAAAATGCCCCTTGCAGGGAGCGTACCGCCAGTCGTGCAGCCTGGGCCGAAGCACTGTCGATAAGATCCGCCACCGCCTCGGCCTGGGCCAGATCCATTTTATTATTGAGAAAAGCACGTTCGGAAAACTCACCGGGCCGGGCCGGACGCGCACCCAATGACAAACAGCGTTGCAGCAACAAATCCATCACCACCGGTCCACCATGGCCATGCAGTTCCAGAACGTCTTCGCCAGTGAAAGAGTGGGGTGCAGGAAAATACAGCGCAAGCCCCGTATCCAGTGGCTCACCATCATCAGCACAAAAGGGGAGGTATTCCGCCTGACGCGCTGCTGGCACATGACCCAGCAACCGGCAGGCAATGTTGCGGGAGCCGGCACCCGACAAGCGGATAATACCCACGCCACCGCGACCCGGCGGCGTGGCCAAAGCAGCGATGGTATCGCTACCCGCCGTATTGACGGTGGTCACAACACATTACGCTTTGGCGGCGGCCTGCGCCTCGACCTTGCGCGTGATATACCACTGCTGCGCAATGGACAGGCAGTTGTTAACCACCCAATACAACACCAGTCCTGCCGGAAAAAAGGCAAAAAAGGCGGTGAAAATAATCGGCAGCGCCTGCATTATTTTCTGCTGCATCGGGTCCATGGGCGGCGGATTCAGCTTCTGTTGAATCCACATACTGATACCCATGAGCAGAGGCAATACATAGTAGGGGTCTTTTGCCGACAAATCGGTAATCCATAAAGCAAAAGGTGCCTGGCGCATTTCCACACTTTCCAGCAATACCCAATACAGCGCGATAAAAACCGGAATTTGTACCAGTATGGGCAAACACCCCCCCAGCGGATTGATCTTTTCCTTTTTGTAGATATCCATCATCGCCTTGCTCATCTTCTGGCGATCATCACCATAGCGCTCTTTCAGTGCTTTGAGCTTGGGCGAAAGGCGCCGCATGTTGGCCATGCTTTTGTAGCTGGCAGCCGACAGCGGGAAAAAGATCAATTTGATAATCAAGGTGACGAAAATAATCGCTAAACCCCAGTTACCAACCACACTGTAAATTTTTTCCATCACCCAAAACACCGGCTTGGCGAGAATGTCCAGCACACCATAATCCACTGTCAAACGCAGATTGGGTTCGATTTTTTCCAGGCGATGCTGTTCTTTGGGACCCGCATAAAAAAGACTGGTGAAATGTGTGTTATTGCCCGGCATGATACTGCGTTCTTCCCCGGACTGGCCGAGTAAATAGCGGCCATCAGTCAACGCTTTGGTATAAAAATGATTGGCCGTGTCCGCTGGCGGTATCCAGGCACTGAGGAAATAATGTTGCAACATGGCAATCCAGCCACCTTTGTTGTAACTCTGCTCGGCCCTCCAGGTGGCCATATCCGAAAATTCAATTTTTTCGTAAGGATCCCAACTGCTGGACACCACACCACCGGTATAGGTGTACAACAGCCAGGATTCACGCGCCATTTCCGTACGCTGCAATTGCTGATAAGCACGGCCCTTCCAGGCTTGCTGGCTGTTATTTTGTACTTCCACATCCAGATCCACCGTGTAACTGTCCCGGTGAAAAGTGTATGTTTTAATGACCTTGATGCCATCTTCGCTGGACCAGTGCAAACGCACTTTTAATTCATCTTCACCCTCGACAAGTTCATAGTTTGTTTGCTCCGCAGTAAACAGGGCATGGTGGTCAGGTGCTTTGCCCTGTGATGCCAACAAACCCGACTGCGCCACAAAGTATCCAGGCATACGATCATCCAGCAGTTGGACCGGCACATCAGGTTTATCTTGTTCTACCGGATAAGTAGGTAAGGCAAGACGGGTGATTTCGCCACCGGCGGTGTTGATCACTACTTGCAGACGATCCGTATTTACCGTGATGCGCTGGCTCTCCATCACAAGGGCAGGCTGAAAGGATTCCTGCTGAGGCGCCACCGCAGGCGCAGATGTCGCCTGATTTTCACTCACGATAGCAGGCACATCCGCAGCCGGTGCCTCTGTTGCATCAGTCGCCATGGCCGGACCACCAGCTGTTTCAGTAGCGGCCGGTGGTGACGGCTGCTGTTCCCGTTGCCACGCACTGAACAGCAGTAAAATCACCAATGAGAGGGCAATAAATAAAACGAGTCTTTGATTATTCATTAGTTTTTGAACAACTTTTTAAATAGTTTTTATTTCGGGTTTTGGTCGGTACATCAGGTGTGTTTGCACACCCGGTTTGTATTCGTTTGTTCCGGTACGGGATCAACGCCACCAGGGTGCCAGGGATGACAGCGTGCCAAACGGCGAATCGCCAGCCAGCTGCCACGCAATACGCCGTGCTGCTCCAGTGCCGTTTGTGCATAACAGGAACAACTGGGATAAAAACGGCAATGCGGACCCATTAGCGGGCTGATCGCATAACGATAAACACGTATCAAAAAAATCAGGCTTTTGCGTATCATTGTTTTTCTAATCGTTTTGCCTGTTGTTTTGCGGTCCGTTGCCAGTGTGTTTGCAATGCTAAGACCAATTCAGAATTACTTGCGTACGGCGCAGCATTTCGGCTCAACACCACAATATCCAGACCCGCCAGAGATTGCTGGTGCTGACGGAAACTCTCCCGTACCAATCGTTTAACCCGATTACGTCCGACGGCTGTTTTTATTGTGCGTTTGCTGATAGCCAGACCCAGCCGGGCATAACCAAGCTGGTTTTGCCTTGCCAGCACCGTCAACCGCTGATCCACGGAACGGTAACCTGTCTGTTTGAAAACCTTTTGGAAATCATTACTGCTTAATAACCGGACCCGACGTGAAAAGCCGTTTACAGCTCGATGTTTTACAGGCGTATTGCACGGCATAGATAGCCGCTACTGTGCAGTAATTGTGGCGGTGACAGCGATCAAACAAGCGGGGCGAAACATTTTCATATTAACACCCCGACATTATATTCAGGCTGACAAACGCCTGCGACCCTTGGCGCGTCGCGCACTGATAATTTTACGACCGGCTTTAGTGGCCATGCGTGCGCGAAAACCATGGGTACGACTACGACGCAGATTGCTGGGCTGGAAGGTTCTTTTCATTTTACTGTCCGCTTGTTTTAATCAATAAGTAAGAGTTGTACTGCTATAAATCACGAATAAATAGCAGCACGGTAAAAATTCGTTTTATTTCAGGGGGCAGCCTGTTTTTTCACTGCCCGATTCCAGCCTTCGCCAACGCGCCTGACAAGCCGCGAAAATTTACCTGAAACCTGTAAAAAGCGGCGCAGATTACTGTGAAAACCTCCATTCTGTCAAGTGATTAAGGCTTTTTCACGATTATGCATAATTTTGTCCACTGGTGTGGATAACTTGTTGATCCAGGCGTAAACTCAGCACACTTTCCGATGTACTGCTGTGGTGAACAGTGCAGTAACAGCTCAAATTTGAGTGGCGGTTCATAATAAAAACGATTCAGGAGACCCTGTGAGTACGCACGCGGATGCCTGGCAGCATTGCCTTAACCATCTGGAAACCGAGCTTTCCAGCCAACAATTCAATACCTGGATCCGACCATTGCAGGTCATGGAAGACAGTGCGCAACTACGCCTGCTGGCACCCAACCGTTTTGTACTGGACTGGGTAAACACCCGTTTGCTGGAGCGCATTGAAGCGTTGCTGGGTGAAATTGATGGTGCAGACACCAAACAGTCCGTGGTGTTGGAAATTGGCGGCAATATGCCAACTATTCCCAACACTCCCCGCCAGGAGCGGACCACTGGCAGTACCGGACCCATAGCCGCTAACCGTCCCGGCAATAATAATGCTTTCACCAATCGCAATAATCGTAATCGCAATGCCAATGTCACGCACAATAACGGACTGAATCCCACCGCCACATTTGAAAATTTTGTGGAAGGCAAATCCAACCAGCTTGCCCGTGCCGCTTCTTTTCAAATTGGTGAAAACCCCGGTGGAGCCTACAACCCTCTGTTCATTTACGGTGGTGTCGGTCTAGGAAAAACGCATTTAATGCATGCTGTGGGTAATCTCATTGTCGCCCGTGACCCATCGGCCAAAGTCGTTTACCTGCATTCGGAACGTTTTGTACAAGACATGGTAAAAGCCTTGCAACACAACGCCATTGATAACTTTAAACGCTATTATCGCTCAGT
>JALSGT010000121.1 GCA_026982555.1 Chromatiales bacterium | reverse complement strand
CTCCATGGCCGCCAAGGCTGTAGTACGTGATGTGGGCCGTGTGTTCGGTCATCCCTACGGTTTTGTGGACCGCATTTCCAAAATGATTCCCTTCGAGGTGGGTATTACCCTCGAACAGGCCATGGAACAGGAAGACTCCCTGCGCGAACTCTACGAACAGGACGAAGAGGTGACCGCGCTCATCGACATGGCGAAGTCGCTGGAAGGTCTCAAGCGTAATGCCGGTAAACACGCAGGCGGCGTGGTTATTGCACCCACCAAACTCACCGATTTCTGCCCGCTGTATTGCGAAGAGGGCGGAGATAGTGTCGTCAGCCAGTTCGACAAAGATGATGTTGAAGCAGTCGGTCTGGTCAAGTTCGACTTTCTGGGGTTGCGCACCCTGACCATTATTGACTGGGCGCTGGACAATATCGAATTGCAAAAGGGCAAGGAGGCGCGCCCGGACATTGAATCCATTCCGCTGGATGATGCGCCCACCTACACGTTGCTCAAAGCCTGCAATACCACCGCCGTGTTCCAGCTGGAGTCACGCGGCATGAAAGACCTTATCAAGCGTTTGCAACCGGATGCCTTCGAGGAAATTGTCGCGCTGGTGGCCTTGTTTCGCCCCGGCCCGTTAGGCTCAGGCATGGTGGATGACTTCATCAACGTCAAGCACAAAAAAAAGGCCGCGCAGTATCCGCACCCGGATATTAAATCCATTCTTGAACCCACCTACGGTGTCATTCTTTATCAGGAACAGGTGATGCAAATCGCCCAGGTACTGGCGGGTTACACCCTCGGGGGTGCCGACATGCTGCGCCGCGCCATGGGTAAGAAAAAACCGGAAGAAATGGCCAAGCAGCGCGAATTATTTACCAAAGGCGCGCTGGAACGCGGTGTGGAAGAAAAGACCGCCACCTATATTTTCGATTTGATGGAAAAGTTCGCCGGTTACGGTTTCAACAAATCACACTCGGCGGCTTATGCGCTGGTGTCATACCAGACTGCGTGGCTTAAAACCCATTACCCGGCGGCATTTATGGCGGCGGTGATGTCTGCCGACATGGACAACACCGACAAGGTTGTCACCCTCATTGAAGACGCACGGGAGATGAAGCTGGACGTTGTTTCTCCCAACGTCAACGCCTGTCAGTACAAATTTACCGTGAAAGACGATCAGGGTATTTTTTACGGTCTCGGTGCCATCAAGGGTGTAGGCGAAGGTGCCATTGAAGGTATTATCAACAGTCGGCAGCAGGATGGCCCATTCCGTGATCTGTTCGATTTTTGTCAGCGTATTGACCTGAAAAAGGCCAACAAACGCACCCTGGAAGGGCTGATTCGTGCCGGTGCCATGGACGACCTTGGCCCCAACCGGGCCACACTCATGGCCACGCTGGAATCCGCCGTGCAGCGCGCTGAACAACACCACAAAAACCTCGCCAGCGGACAGAACGATATGTTTGGTGTCGCCCCCACCTCGCTGGAGGCGCAAGCAGAAGAAGAGACCGGCCAGTTCATTATTGCCAAAGACTGGGATGATGAAATCCGCCTCACGGGTGAAAAAGAGACTCTGGGTCTGTATCTTACGGGTCACCCCATCGACCGCTACGAGCACGAAATCAACCAGATTGTCTCTAAACGTATCGCCGGACTGAACCCCAAAAAGGACCAGAACATCACCGTCGCCGGACTGGTTGTCGCCATGCGCACCATGAATACCAAACGCGGTGACCGTATTGCTTTCATTACCCTGGATGATCGCACTGGCCGCCTGGAATTGGCGATATTTTCCGAAGCCTACAATCAGCACCGTGACCTTATTGCCAAAGACCGCCTGCTGGTGGTGGAAGGCGAAGTCAGTCTGGATGACTACACCGGTGGTCTGAAAATGAGCGCCAATAAACTCTACGATATTGATCACGCCCGTGAGGCTTTTGCCCGCCAGCTGGTGTTGAAAGTGGATCAGCAAAAAGCAGGCAATGGTTTTGTCCGTGGCCTGAGTGAAGTACTTGGTCCTTATCGTGAAGGTCATTGCCCGGTGAGAGTGGACTATCAACAGGCCGGTGCCACGGCACAGATTCAACTGGGTGCAGGGTGGCGTGTACGTCCCACGGATGAATTGATACGACGGCTGGATGAACTGGTGGGGCGGGAGCAGATAAGGGTGGAATATTAAAATGCCAAAGAAAGGGGTAGTATACGGGCCACTTTTATCTTTTATTCTGAATACCTATGAACCTGAACTTTTTAGAATTTGAACAACCTATCGCCGAACTTGAAGCCAAGATCGAAGAATTGCGCTATGTCGGCTCCGATGCCGAAATCAACATCTCGGAAGAAATCAGTCGTCTGCAAGGCAAAAGCCGTGAACTGACCGAGAGCATTTTTTCCAATCTGAACCCCTGGCAAGTGTCGCAAATGTCACGCCACCCCCAGCGTCCCTATACACTGGATTACATTGCACATATTTTCACCGACTTTCAGGAATTACACGGTGATCGTGCCTTTGCGGACGACCAGGCCATCATCGGTGGTGTCGCACGACTGGATGGTAAACCGGTCATGGTCATCGGCCAGCAAAAAGGCCGTGATACCACCGAAAAACTCAAACGCAACTTTGCCATGCCACGTCCCGAAGGTTATCGCAAGGCGCTGCGCCTGATGGAAATGGCCGAACGCTTCAAAATGCCGATCCTGACCTTCATCGACACTCCCGGTGCCTATCCCGGTATTGACGCAGAAGAGCGTGGTCAGAGTGAAGCCATTGCGCGCAACCTGTTTGTCATGTCGCAGCTCAAAACCCCGATTATCTGCACTGTTATTGGTGAAGGTGGCTCTGGCGGTGCGCTGGCCATTGGTGTGGGTGACCGTATATTGATGCTGCAATACGGCACGTATTCGGTTATCTCTCCTGAAGGCTGTTCCACCATCCTGTGGAAGAGTGCCGAAAAGGCTGCTGATGCAGCTGCGGCCATGGGTATTACTTCTGAACGACTCAAGGAACTGGGATTGATTGATCAGATTGTTGCTGAACCACTGGGTGGCGCACATCGGGATATGGATACAATGGCATTGAATCTTAAAAGTGCCCTGTGCGAAAACCTGGACGTGCTGGAAAGCCTGTCCACAGATGAATTGCTGGATAATCGTTATGAACGACTGATGGCGTATGGGAATTTTGAAGAGAATTGAGTCTGTTTCTGATGCGTGGAAGCCGAGCGGTATGACGAATATCATTTCTGGTTTTACTGTATTGTAAATCCAGGTTAAACACTACAAGAGGCATATGGATGGCCAGTGTACACATCGTAAAAGACGGGGACAACTTAACGGTCATTGCAAAAAAATATGCAATGAGTCTTGGTGAGATACTGGCTCTTAATCCTTCAGTCAGAGAGAATCAAAATTTAATACACCCGGGTATGGCGATAAAAATATCCAACAAAATAGCTGTGGATGAAGTATATATTTCAAGAATGTTATTTAATGGGAATACTTTGACTGTATATGGGATAAATAACGATAGAATATTGGCTGAATATCCTGCTATATCCGGGTTGCCGCCAAATGCACCACATTTGGCTGAATTAATCGAACAAGGCAGAGGCGATTTAGACATTGAAGCAGACTATACCCTGCCCAGATATCAAAATGTGAAAGATGCAGGGCCGATCCAGGAGGGCCATTATACATTACCTTTAAAGCAAGGCATGTCGTATGACAAATCGTATGCGGCGGGTGATGGTCTTGGCTGGGGGGAGGGGGGCTGGATATTGGCAGAACATTTTTGGGCAAAGGTCGGTAATATTTTTGGTGGAAGATTTGGTTTTTTCTTGCATCATGATGGTGGTGCCCGTGGTACATCAGGTTGTATTGGACTAAAAAACGGGGAAGATTTGAAGGAGATCAAACAAATGCTCATTAACGCTCATTTGAAAGGGCAAAAAAGTGTGCTTGTTGACGTTAAGTATCAATGATCAAGATGAGCCGAAATAATGTTGTGATCATTTTTTTTTTCGTTTTATTCATATTTTATTTTATATGGTCGCAATTTGCTCTATACGAGCATCGTGCATCGTTAAAAAATGCAGAGAAAAAAATTTACAATATTGCCGATAATCTGGAATTCTGGAAGCTTATGTCCATTCGGCAAGGAATACAGTTTGATGTTGACTATCTTGGGAATGACGTAAGAAACATTAAAATAACACCAATAAAAAATAATGATGGATTGCCTCTTAAGAATGAGGATAATCAATTTTATATACTGTCGTATAGCGGCGCAGATAAAAAAAGAAAAAAAGAGTTGGAGAGATATTTTTCCGACTTGGTGTTGCAAAATTATTTTTATGTAGTGACAGATAGAAATGGAAAGATCAAAGAAATGTTTTGGGACAAACCATAAAAAATATTCACCCCGGCTTTTCGCTGACGCAAAAATCTTCCTGCTTTTAGCCGCACGCTGATTTTGGTGTTAGAAGTTTATCGATTAGAAAATGATGGAACAACAAACGCCTATTTCATTTACACTGTCCAATATTTCAATCATCAATCTCTTTCCGGGTAGCGCTTAGCCTGACGGCTATGGGGTGTGTGGGTCGTTTTTGCTGAGAGCTCACTTCGTGAGTTGGTCGTGTGGTGACATTGGCGGTTGATATATATGGGTAGGCAGATATAATGCCTCCATGAATACCGAATCCCTTGCAGCTCTGTTCAAAACCCTTTCTGAGCCGGTACGCCTGAGAATTATTTATTTGTTGCTGGAGTCGGTTGAACTCTGTGTCTGTGATCTGGTGGACACATTGGGTCTGTCGCAGAGTGTGGTATCACGCCATCTTGCTTATTTACGCAATAATGGCCTGGTGTCTACCCGACGGGAGGGTGTGTGGATTCATTATTGTATTGTGCAGGACTGCTGCGATCCGTTGTTTGCGCATATCCGCCAGTGTGGTGCGGCGAATGCGGAGATGCAGGCGGATCTTGTGCGGTTAAAGGCCGTCAGTCAGTCGCACCATTGTCGTTAATACAAGGGTATTTTCGGGAGCTGCGAACCGTTTGCAGGACGCAGGCTGGAGTGTCCCGTTTTTTTAATCTCAATATATCTGTTTATACGGATGTACGATAATAAATATACACTAACAGGAACAAAAATAAGGAATCAGTATGGCAATTCGAGTCGGTATTAACGGTTTTGGACGTATGGGAAAGCTGGTGTTAAGGGCCGGATGGGGTTGTGCGGAGCTGGAGTTTATACACATTAATGACATCGCAGGTGATGCCGCTTGTCAGGCGCATTTGCTGGAATTCGATTCGGTACATGGCCGTTGGCCGCATGAGATTACGGCGACAGCAGATGCCATCATTATCGATGATAGTGAGGTGACTTACAGTCATCATGCTGATCCGGTGGAGGTAAACTGGGCAGCCAGGGGTGTTGATCTGGTGTTGGAGTGCTCGGGTCAATTCAAAACCGAAGCGGCGTTGCAGCCGTACTTTGATCAGGGTGTGAAGAAACTGCTGGTATCTGCCCCGGTGCCTGATCCGGCCCTGAATATTGTGATGGGCATTAACGATAATCTTTACGATCCTGAGCAGCATCATATTGTTACGGCGGCTTCCTGTACCACTAACTGTCTTGCACCGGTGGTTAAGGTGATGCACGAAGGTATCGGTATCCGCCACGGTTGTATGACCACGATGCATGACATCACCAATACCCAGGTCATCGTTGACAGGGCACACAAGGATCTGCGGCGGGCACGGGCCTGTGGTCAGTCGCTGATTCCCACAACAACGGGGTCGGCTAAAGCGATTACGCAAATCTTTCCGGCATTAAAAGGCAAGCTGAATGGTCTGGCAGTGCGGGTGCCGCTACTGAATGCCTCGCTCACTGATTTTGTTTTTGAGGCGGAACGTGCAACGTCTGTTGAGGAAGTGAATACCTTATTTCAGGCTGCCGCGAATGGCCCGCTGGCGGGTGTGCTGGGCTTTGAGACCCGCCCGCTGGTTTCTGTTGATTACAAGGATGATCCGCGTTCATCCATTGTTGATGCGCTGTCCACTTTGGTGATTGATGATACGCAGGTGAAAGTGCTTGCCTGGTATGACAACGAGTGGGGTTACGTCAATCGTATGATGGAGCTGGCGGTGAAGATTGCGCGGAGTCTGTAGCTGTGGAAAGTCGTTCCCATAACTTACGCAACTATCTGCTGATTACCGGCGGTTATTGGGCGTTTACCCTCACCGATGGTGCCATTCGCATGCTGGTGGTGCTTTATTTTCATCTGCTGGGTTATTCGCCTTTTGAGGTTGCGATGCTGTTTTTGTTTTATGAATTTTTTGGCATCGTCACCAACCTGGCGGGTGGATGGCTGGGTGCACGTATTGGCCTTAATCGTATTATGCATATGGGCATGGGTTTACAAGTGCTGGCGCTATTGATGCTGGCCGTGCCGGAGGCCTGGCTCAGTGTGGCTTATGTGATGGTTGCCCAGGCTTTGTCGGGTATTGCCAAGGATTTGAACAAGATGTCGGCCAAGGCCGGTGTTAAAACACTGGTGCCAGAACAGGATGACACACACAGTGATTCACGTTTGTTCAAATGGGTGGCAATGTTGACCGGCTCCAAAAATGCCTTGAAAGGCGTGGGATTTTTTCTTGGTGCATTGTTGCTTGAGTTTGCCGGTTTTCGGAATGCCTTGTTGATTCTGGCCGGTGGTCTGTTGTTTGTATTGTTGCTAACGGCAATGATGTTGCCGCATGAATTCGGTAAAACGAAAAACAAACCGACATTCACGCGAATTTTCTCCAATACACCAGCGATTAATGGACTTTCTGCCGCGCGGTTTTTCCTGTTTGGTGCGCGTGATGTCTGGTTTGTGGTGGGGCTGCCCGTATTTCTTTTTTCAGTGCTGGGCTGGCGTTTCAGTGAGGTCGGGGCTTTTTTGGCGCTATGGGTGATTGTTTACGGTATCGTTCAGTCCTGTGCCCCGATGATATTGCGCGGTCGTCATCCTGATGGAAAAACGGCACGTTGGTGGGCATTTGCCCTGATGCTGATTCCTGCCGCCATCGCGCTGGCTCTGCAACAGGGGTTGGAAGCAAACCGGGTGATTATTATTGGCCTGTTTGTTTTCGGTATCGTGTTCGCCATTAACTCGGCGGTACATTCCTATTTGATTGTTGCCTGGTCCGCGCATGATAAGGTTTCAATGAATGTCGGTTTTTATTACATGGCCAATGCCGGTGGGCGACTGACCGGTACCGTATTGTCCGGGTGGATATATCAAACCCAGGGACTGGAGGGGTGTTTATGGTGGTCAACGGCCTTTGTATTTGTGGCGGGCCTGCTGTCGTTGCGCCTGCCTGCGGGGGTGAAAAAAATGCACAGCCGCGGGATGGGCGCGTAGTTGTGCCCGTGCGTTCATTTTACATCCACTGTATCCGCGTGGGCAAAAAAGCAACTCCACCCTGCATGTGTTTTTAGCGCAAACCTAAAAGATAAATTGAATGATTACAGCGTTTTCCGGGCACGTTTTTTTTCCACTTCCAGTACATGCCGTGTTGTTGTTAGCACGGTATCCGGGTTGAGGCTCATGCTGTCAATGCCAATTTCTACCAGAAATTCTGCCATTTCAGGATAATCAGAGGGTGCCTGTCCGCACAGTCCCGAATAACAATGGTTGCGTTGCGCACCTTCCACGGCGAGTTTAATCATTTGTTTTACGCCGGGGTCACGTTCATCAAAGTCGAAAGAAATAATCCCGGAATCGCGATCCGCCCCCAACGTCAATTGGGTCAAATCATTGGAACCGATAGAAAAGCCATCAAACAGTTTGGCAAATTCATCGATAAGAATGACGTTGTTGGGTATTTCACACATGACATAGATTTCCAGTCCATTTTTGCCGCGTTGCAGGCCGTGTTTGGCCATGGCTTGCAGCACTTTTTTGCCTTCTTCAATGCGGCGGCAAAACGGGATCATCAATTTCACGTTAGTCAGTCCCATATCATCACGTACTCGTTTCATGGCTGCACATTCCAGCGCAAATGCTTCAGCGTAGGCGGGGTGAGTGTAGCGGGCTGCACCACGAAAACCGAGCATGGGATTATCTTCATGTGGCTCAAAATCGACACCACCGGGCAGCGTCGCGTACTCGTTGCTCTTGAAGTCCGATAAACGTACCACCACTGGTTTGGGCCAGAAAGCAGCGGCAATGGTGCCTACACCTTCGGAGAGTCGCTGCACAAAATAATCAGCACCATCGGTATAACCACTGACCAGTGCTGCCAGTGCATCACGGGTGCTGCGTTTGGTAATGCGTTCAGGATGCAGCAGGGCCATGGGGTGGGCTTTGATGTATTCGTTAATAATGAATTCCAGGCGTGCCAGGCCAACACCATCGTTAGGGAGAAAAGAGGTGGAAAATGCCAGATCCGGGTTACCCAGATTGATCATGATTTTTGTTTTGGGGCGTGGCAGGTGGGAGAGATCAGTTTCAGTGATGCCGTAATCAAGTTCACCACGGAAGATACGACCTTCGGTGCCATCTGCACAGGAAACAGTGATCATTGTTCCTTCTTCGATATTTTGTGTTGCATTGTCGCAGCCAACCACGGCAGGGACGCCCAGCTCGCGGGCAATGATGGCAGCATGACAGGTGCGCCCTCCGCGATTGGTGACAATGGCGGCGGCGATTTTCATGATTGGCTCCCAGTCGGGTGTGGTGGTGTTGGCCACCAGTACATCGCCGGGGTTGAATTCATGCAGGCAAGTCGCATCTGCAATATAACGTGCATGACCTGTGGCAATTTTGGTGCCCACGGCGTAGCCGCGTGCGAGAATTTCACCTTGTTGTCTTAAATGATACTGACGCAGCATATTGCCCTGTTTTTGTGATTCCACAGTCTCCGGCCGTGCTTGCACCATGTACAGCTCACCGTCGATACCGTCTCTGGCCCACTCCATATCCATAGGCCGGGTTTCGCCTGCTTTTTCACTGTAGTGTTTTTCCACTTTAATGGCGTAATCTGCCAGGGTGAGTACATCTTTATCACTGAGGCAGTAACGCTGGCGACCCGCTTCGGGGACGGGCACAATACGGGTGACTTCCAGCGAATCGTCTGTCGCGTAGATCATTTTGATTTGTTTACTGCCACGCTGGCGACGCAAGACGGTGCGATGGCCGGCTATGAAAGTGGGTTTGTGTACATAAAATTCATCGGGCTCCACGATACCCTGCACCACTGTTTCGCCCAGGCCGTAGGCAGCGGTGATGAAGACCACATCACGAAAACCGGTTTCGGTGTCCAGTGAAAACATGACACCGCTGGCATCAAGGTCTGAACGCACCATTTTCATGATGCCGATGGACAAGGCGACCTCGAAATGATCGAAACCATTGTTAATACGATAGTGAATGGCGCGGTCGGTGAACAACGATGCAAAGCAGTGGCGACAGGTATCCAGCAGTTGTTCGTTGCCACGGATATTGAGATAAGTTTCCTGCTGGCCTGCGAAGCTGGCCATGGGTAAATCTTCAGCCGTGGCCGAGGAACGCACCGCGAGACTCAGGCTGTCACCATATTCTTCCCGTAACAGCCTGTAGGCATCCAGAACCTGCTGCTGCAAAGTGCTTGCCAGTGGCGTATCGTAAATAATTGCACGCGCTTTGGTGCCGCGACGGGCGAGATCATCCATATCGTCGGGGTCCAGTCCCTCCAGTGTCGCTTTTAATGCATCCCAGCTACCGGCCTGAGTCAGTCCGTCGCGATAAGCTTCGGCGGTGATGGCAAAACCATTGGGGACTTTAATGCCCTGTGGTCCGAGTTCCTGGTACATCTCACCGAGGGCGGCATTTTTGCCACCCACCAGGGGGATGTCATCGATACTGATTTCATTAAACCAGCGGATGTAGTGATGCATATTGACTTCTCCTGTCAAGCGTCCGGTGCTATAGGCAGATGGGCCTGCATTCCTGGGCGGCCTCATCATTACTGATAATCCTATTCCCTTGGGTTCCCTTAAAACAACCCGGGTAATTCAGTAACGCGGTCCGTTAACGGAGACGGGTTTTCTTTGGTGCTTCCTTGTATCTGTTTAGAGTATAGTGATAATGTCAGTATTTGACTGATTTTGTTGGTTTTGCCTAAACAGAGTCATAACGATTGTTATCATCTTTTTGTATCAAGAAATACCTCGCCATCAGCGTTCTTTTGGATCCTGCTGTGGAGCAGTATAATTTTCTGTGGCATGGGCACCAGTGATAAGCATCAATAAAATGGTTGGCGATTGTTTGTTTCAATAAAAATTTCCTTTAAATCTACAGCAGTAGCCTCATTTTTTTTAGAAAAGAGTAAACTTAATTTTTCATTTTTAATCATTAACGTTATCGGTTTACCTTCTGAGGTATCAACATGAAGGTTGGAGATTGCCTTAGCTTCGGTTTTTACACAATCATTAAATTTTGGTGCTATGTCATACAGTTCATAAAAATATTCTTTCTCATTGAATCCTGATATTCTGAGATAGACGAAATATATTGTATCGTTTATATGGATTTCTTTAATTTTTTCAACAGAATCAGCTATGAAACAGTCATCTCTTTTAGAGCATGACACTAATATTAATAGTGCAAAGACAAACAACACAGTAGCAAATTTCCCGGGTCTCATGCGATCACTACCTCCAAGTGTCTTGCCATCTGGATGTGTATTTAAAGCCTTTCGCGACACCTGTTTTTGTAAGGTGATCTGATAAATCTACTGGTGGTTTTAAAGCAAATCCCTTTGCAAGCGGGATATCGGTAATAAAGTTTTTGTCGAACGGCTCAAAGTCATAGATGCTTTAGTTAAATACAGAAGCATGAAATTTTTAAAGGCGATAAAACAAGTTAGAAGCGTGTAGAGAAATTATCGGACAAAGAGTTATCTTTGATTTCTGATTATGATGTCAATTTTAGCGCGTGGTTTACGTCAAAAGCTGCCCGGATAAAGTGGTTTCAATCCATCATCGCGGTGTTGTCCGGCGGCTTTCTTTTCTTGCAGGCCATGTTTGAATACATCCCATAACATGCCGCCGTTCCAGTCCGTGGTTTCAGCAGCATAGAGGCTGCGATCAAGTTCGCGAAGGGGTGTTTGTCCTGTTTCGATACGTGCCGCAAGCGCACTCAGGCTGTGTGGTGGATCATCGGGCCAATAGCTATGGCCAAGTTTCAGCAATGCCTGGGCAGCGGTATGACGGTCATTGGCTGCGCAGGCCTTTTGCAGTTCGCGCAGGGCAGATTTTCGGTTTGCCGGATGATGTTGTTCAATGGCTGGCAATCTTGTTTTCCCGGTGGCCGGTACATGAATGCGTTGCCGCCTTTTAGCTCGCCGGACCAGTATTGCC
>JALSGT010000120.1 GCA_026982555.1 Chromatiales bacterium | reverse complement strand
TCATGTTTTTAGGTTCCAATATTGGTGACCCAATGTATTGAGGTTAGCGGAAAATGACTGCTTTGGGTTTTGATTTCAGTCGGTTAGACTTGAACGGTCGCGCCTTCACGGGCGCGTGGATTGAAACCCACCAATCCGTGATAGGACAAAACCACTGTATAAGTCGCGCCTTCACGGGCGCGTGGATTGAAACAGCGATAGCCGCGAACCCCTGGATATACATGAGGTGTCGCGCCTTCACGGGCGCGTGGATTGAAACGGCAACACGAACAGAACGACCCCTTGTGGTTTTTGTCGCGCCTTCACGGGCGCGTGGATTGAAACCACGTTATTGGCTGCGAAGCTATCGGTGTCGCAAGTCGCGCCTTCACGGGCGCGTGGATTGAAACAGGAGACTATTGTCAACAACACTTTGGCGTCTAGTCGCGCCTTCACGGGCGCGTGGATTGAAACCAGTAAAACTGCGATCCCTGATCGTAAAACATGCCGTCGCGCCTTCACGGGCGCGTGGATTGAAACATGATTTACTCCGTAGTAATTACACTTGAGCATGTGTCGCGCCTTCACGGGCGCGTGGATTGAAACACCAGCATCTCTTTTTGCTCATCGTTTAACCGCCGTCGCGCCTTCACGGGCGCGTGGATTGAAACGTCGATGTACTCTCCAAAATTAACCACATCGGTGAGTCGCGCCTTCACGGGCGCGTGGATTGAAACATGCGCTTGGGGGAATTAATTGTAAAAGCTCAACGTCGCGCCTTCACGGGCGCGTGGATTGAAACGATATTATCAGTGGGGTTTTTATTTTCAGTAATAGTCGCGCCTTCACGGGCGCGTGGATTGAAACCGCCGTTCGAAAACATTTCGACAACGATCCCCCATGTCGCGCCTTCACGGGCGCGTGGATTGAAACATCCTGTTCGGAATCGCACCACACAATGGCCTTAAGTCGCGCCTTCACGGGCGCGTGGATTGAAACCAACAGCACTTTGCTCAAAGTGACTTTACCAACCGTCGCGCCTTCACGGGCGCGTGGATTGAAACTTAAAGCCTGCGGCTCTGTCGTTGTTACCGGAGCGTCGCGCCTTCACGGGCGCGTGGATTGAAACTCTGTATTTGGAATGATTCACGAAGAGCATTTATGTCGCGCCTTCACGGGCGCGTGGATTGAAACGCTGCAGCAGACGGCGTACCTATTCAGCTTCCGTGTCGCGCCTTCACGGGCGCGTGGATTGAAACACGAGGACTGCCTTCCAACGTTTCCAAACTGTTAGTCGCGTCTTCACGGGCGCGTGGATTGAAACACTAACGATAACCTCGATTGGGTGGATATTGATGGGTCGCGCCCTCACGGGCGCAATACTTACAACATAGTGACTAATGCACCTGATAACGATTCAGATCAAACAGTCCTGATTGCACGGGTTTGTTGTACCGGAATTCATCCTGAAACCAGTCGGCCTGTTTCCAGAATTCAGGATTAGTACGACTCACACCATAACGTTCGACAAATGCAGCATAGTCTTCCTGGCTGAGTATGGTGGCACCGTGCTGACTGAAGTCGTCAATCTCTGATAGTGCCACAGAGAAAAAGAAGTTGGGGTAGGAGCCTTCCAACCAGTTTACTACTGTCATTGTATCTTGTTCGATATCGGCACGATCCCGCTCATGTTCATCGGCTAGAAACGAGGTAACATTTTTATAGGCTTTGTTGCGAATCAGGGTGTAGGCAAGATCTTGTTCCGGTGTATCAGTTCTGATCTGCACAAAGGCCACATCGGGAAAGGCGTGCAGGTTTTCACCTTGTAAGCGGGCGATGGCATTCATGGCTGTATCTACCTTTGCTTCAATGTTGGCAGGCAGGGAGTTTTTGCAGTTGTCTGTCCGGCTACAGCGATTCAAATTACGTGCTTTTTGTGTGGTACCCGCGAGGCGGATTTTAAGAAATTTATATAGTTCTTTTTGTGGGTCATCGGTACGGTAGCCGTCTACTGAATCTGTGTTCAGCCATTCTTGTGGTGCGGAAAACAGTTTTTCGACATTTTCACGCTGGCCCATATACCAGGTATCACGTATGGCTTTGCGTTGGCCGACGGGCAGAAAGGCTAGAAAATAATCTTCGCCTTCCATACGCAAAAAATCCATGTAGATTCGGGTGCTCATGCGATGCCCCAGGTTGCCGTACACATTGAAACCGGCCACCAGTAAATAGTGGATGCGTTCAAATAACGGATAGTCGATGACCCAGGTGGTTTCCGGGTTTTCGCCCACCAGTCCGTAGGCAACGGAGCCGCTGTCAAAATGCCGGAAAACGGTTAATGCGGCATTGGGGTTTTTGTCATCACCATCCCAGATGTAATTGAGGGCATGGCCGATGTCGTGTGTGCCGATGGTTTTAAACCAGGCCTGTTTGCGTTCCATATAGCGTCGCTGTCCTTGCCAGTAGTCGGTCCAGATGCGCAGCAAGTCCAGATTGCTGCCGCCGTCAGCAGGGAGTTGCAGGTCGTTGCTCATTTCACCGATGAAATCAGCATCATTGCTGATTACGGGTTGTTCAGGATCAAAAAACAGTACCCAGAACTGATCTTCTATGACATTCAGGGCAAGCTGCCCACGACAAACCGGGCCTTTGATAAAGCCTTCGATAAAAAACCGTGCTTCATCCAGCAAAAATTGATAACGCGATGTTATGGGCAGGGCGGCAAAAACCTTGAAAGGGTTGGAGGCCAGTTCAGGTTGATAGGAGGGTAATGTAGTTACTGCGTATTGCGGCTTCAAAAACAAATTTTGATATCGCTCCATTCGACGCGCGGAAAATTCGTAAACGATATGGTTTTTCGCCACGATGTCTGGGTGGTAGCGCAATAAGCGATAATAAAAGGGTGCGCTGCCGGGGTCATCATATGGGAGTGTGGTGGAAATCTCATCGATGGGCTGTCCGGGTGGGGTATGTGAGCGTACCAGCCGGTAGAATTCCCGTTGTGGTGAATCGGCAAAGTGAATGTGTGCATGGAACAGGTGTTCGTAGAGGTAACGATTGACCAGTCGTTGTTTGTTGGTGGTTCCGTTCAGAAACTGTTCCCAGTGTTTGATTTGTGGTTGCACGGCGGCGGAGGGGGCAGGTGGTGCGGGTGTCGGCGCACCCTGGGCTAGCCAGGAAACCAGTGTCCGGTATTCTTGCTCTTGCAGGTTGGGCATGGCATATGGCATACCCCACAAAGGGGTCTTGCGTGCATAGGTGTCCATTTCATCCAGTGTTGGGCAGGTTTGCTCACGATCCAGCCCCAGGGTGAAGCTGTCGGCGAAAGTATTGGCACCAGGTTGCGGGTGTTGCTGTTTCAGTCGCAACAAATGATAAAGCGCTGAGTTTTTCAGGTTGGCTTCTGGGTCATTTTGGGGGCTTTCGTTAACCACCGGGTGAAAATCACGGGCACGCCACTGAGCGGTACTTTTAGCATCAATAAACAAACGGGTGGGCTGCATGGGCGTTACCCGTGAGGGGTCATAAATATTCTGGGCATTTGCACCGCGTTGCCAGCCTTCAGAGGAAGAAAGTTTTAACTGGCAGGGGGCATCATAACAACCATGACAGACCACGCAGCGTCGTTCCAGTACGGGTTTCACCTGGCTTTCCCAGTCTACGGGTTCACTGCGCGCGGCAATGGCGAGATCTGACTCGATGGAGGCCGGGATATCTTTCATTGTTAATGGCGATAGTAGAATGTCGTTGACCAGAAAGCCGGTCAGCAGTACGGCGGAAAGTATCAGCAAACGTTTGCGGGTGATTATGTTGTTATATTTATACATAGGTGACTAATCTTAACAGAATGGGATGTGAGTGTAGTTAAAAGTATCTATGCCCTTTATCGCATGAGCCAACAGCGCCGCATAATCTTCTTTTGACAACAGCAGGGGATTGCCGCTGGCAGAAGGGTCGCGCATCGCCATTTCCGCGATGGCTGGTATGCGGTTGGTATCGATACCGATAAAAGCCAAATCATGCGGAATGTCGAGTTGTTGTCTCAGTTTAATAATGAACGCTAACTCCGTATCGACGCCTGATGATTTCGGCTTTACATCCAATTCCAGAATATGTGCGAGATACCGCATTTTATTTTCGATCGCTGCGCGATTGTACGAAATAACATAAGGCATCAGGACGACATTTAACAAGCCGTGATGCACGTCATACAAGGCTCCCAGAGGATGGGTCAGTGCGTGCATTGCGCCAAGGCCTTTTTGAAAGGCGGTGGCCCCCATGCTGGATGCAATGAGCATATGGCTTCTTGCAGTTATGTTTTCCGGTTCATGATACGCCACGGTCAGCCACTGATATATTGGGGGTCTGCTGACGAGTCCGGACTCGTTGATTCGACGGTATAAAAACCGGTAAAGGTCGTCCCGACACCCACGGTACCTCCGAAGGTATCGCCAGGACCCAGGTCATAAAAGTAGCTCGTTACCGTGCCTGAAAAGCTAAATGTGATCGGCTCGGTATAAGGCGGTGCAGTCTACAACAGTGTCAGCAGTCCAAAAGTTGCGGCGAGGTAATAATTTTTGAATTTCACGAGGGAGCCCTTCTTATTAAACATGTACAATAGTTGAGCAATATTTGGGCCGGATCTGTTAACCTATTGTTTAATATGTTGAATTTATAGGGCTGGGTGGCGTGATATTGGTTTTGTAAATTATTTCGACAAAATGAACTGTTGTCATTAATGAATGGTTATCCCCCCTGTTTTTTCTGGAAATACAAAGACAGCAAAGTAAAGTGGTAGAAAAATCACACAATACAAAGAGGAAACGTCGAGTATTCATAAAGTGTTAAAATGGCCATATTCACCTGTGACTTTGACGAGCGGTTTCCCGTCTGGTCGCGACCAGGGAATATTTCGGGATGTAGACATTTGTACGCATTTTATTGAAATTTTATTGGAAACATATCCGAAGCTTGTCAGGGGCGCGAATTCAGATGCTAAAGAAATATCCGATTTTCAAAATAAGTCTGAATATCCTTGTTATTCTGATTATCTTTTTTTCCGTCAAAACCTTTCTGCAGCGAGATCTGGTTGACGGTCGTGTGCCTCCATTGGCAGGAGTGATGCTCAATGGTCAAAATATTGATATTGAGAATTATCAGGGTAAACCACTATTGCTTCATTTCTGGGCAACGTGGTGTGGCATATGTAAACTGGAGGAAAAAAGTGTTTCTTCCATTGCTGAAGATTATCAGGTTCTCAGTGTATCCATGCAATCTGGTGGTACCCATAAAGTGCAGTCATACCTTGATGAGAGGGGCGTTAATTTCCCTGTCATCGTGGATGAATATGGCGAGATAGCAAAACGCTTTGGTGTAAACAGAGTGCCTACCAGTTTTATCATTGATCCACAGGGAAAGATTGCCTTTACCGAAGTAGGGTATACCTCAGACTGGGGTTTACGCCTGAGGTTATGGTTGGCAGATAGGTGATTATTTTATCAGATAGCCAGTCCTGATTTGGTCAAATTTTGCCGAATAATGTGCTGTGTCTGGTTCACCATTTCGGATTACCTGCAACAAAAAAACCTGACCTGTTATTAATCAACCGGCTGGCAGGGCTGTCACTTTCTCTTTTTTGCGCTATTTTATAGGATCATTGGCAACCCACTGGATTCACAACCGGTTGATCAAGGATGGATTAGGATATTCTTCCCGTCACCTGATCTGTTTTTACGGAGAAAAACGGTTTTATTCCGACTCATATCGATGACGATGTGAGCGGCACAACGTAAACGTCAAGCAGGGATCACACATGACAGACAAAAAAAATGACAAACAAGAGCCTTCAGCAAACAGTGTCAACTGCTGGAATAAACATTCCACCACTCAGCGACTTGAAGAAATGTTCGTTGAACTGGGGCAGAAACGTGGCATCGCTGGCGGTGCCATTCCGGCAAGACGGGCAGTGTTCAGGAAACAGCATGGGATTGTCTATGGTGAATTTACCATTGATCCGAAGATAGACCCTGCACTTAAAATCGGTATTTTTGCAGGCGACTCTTACGAATGCGTTGTGCGTTTTTCCAGCGATACAGGTCCGGCAGATCCTGATCTGAAATCGACATTGGGTGTCGGTTTGAAACTGTTTGGCGTAAAAGGTCACAAACTGTTAGGGGATGGTGATACCGCTGACTTTATTTTTCAAAACATTGATCGTTTTTTTGCAACGGATGCGACGCAAATGTGCGCATTTACGACGGCAGGTGTCATCAACCGGAATTATCCGCAATATATTGCTGACCATCCTGAACTCGGCGACGTACTCAATGCAATGGAGAAAGTTGAGGCCAGTTGTTTGACGGCAGGTTACTGGGCGATCCTGCCCTTTAAATTGGGTAATGACCAGATTGTTAAATATCGACTGGTACCTGATAACACCGATGGTGGTGCACCGTTCGATAATAATGATTATCTGGCCCTTGATTTACAGCAGCGACTGCGCAACGGTCCGGCAAAATTCAGTTTTGAAATTCAATTGCGCACCTGTGAAGATATGCCGATTGATGATGCGCGTGCTGTATGGAGCACAACAGAGAGCCCCTATATTCGCATTGCTGAGTTAAGCTTTCCGCAGCAAGATATTTGTGCCATCGGCCAGAGTGAGTTTGGTCAAAATCTCGCTTTTAACATCTGGCGTACACTCAATGTACATGAGCCACTTGGCAGCATTGCTGCTGCGAGAAAAGTGGTCTACAAAGCCAGCGCCGATGCTCGCTGGCAAGCCAACGGACTACCCGATCAGGAGCCTGACAAACTCAATCCACCCTTTGAGGATGATGCTGACGATGGCAGTGATTGCATTGTTTCTGCTGGCATCTATCCTCCGATTGGCGTAATGCGTGTCGGCAATAGTCCGGATGATTATTTTGTTGGTCCGGAAGTTGTCGAACCCGTGTCCGATTGCAGTGATTCACCTTACCGGGATGCGACTGGTGCGCTCAAACGTCAGGCCGCAAAATTTCGAATATATGGCTTTAATGCCGCCGGTAAAGCCGTTAAAGAACTGACTCTGGATAATGCCGAAATAGAGTGGTTTGCGCACCTGGCTAATCAAAAATCATCCTGGTATGAGTTTCAACTGGCGCTGGATATTCCCGAAGCCGCTGATGCGCCACCGTCGTTGTTGCGCAACAATAACGTTGCCGACCGGGAGACGCTGCTCATTGATGGTGGACAGCGCCGGGTGTCGGGCCGTTCGGTGGGGCATCATAACAACCCCGGTTTTCGCGGCAATTTTATGGGCATTTCCGTATACCTCGGTGAAATGCGCACGGACGAATGCGGCAGACTTGTTATGCTGGGTGGTCATGGAAAAGCAAAAAATATCAATGGCGACATCGCTGTCACGTTTTCCAACAACGAAGGCTGGTATGACGACATTGCTGATGGTCCTGTGACCGCAACCGTAAAGTACGAAGGTGTTGAGCTTCGCGTACTGCCTGCATGGGTGATCAGTGCGCCACCTGATTTTGCCCCGATGCAAAAGTCGGTGCGCACGATGTGGGATTTGATGCGTGATGTAGCGATTACTGATGGCAAACTGAATCGTCCACCTCGGCCTTCATTCACACACGATATCCTGCCGATTTTTCAACGCATGACCAACTTGCAGTGGGTGAATGCCGGATTTTCTGCCGCCTTTGGCTGGGGAGGTCAGTTCGACTACACAACACCTGAGTGGATAGCCAAACTGGGCGATCCGTCATCGGCTTATTACGAGATGCGCAGAACTATCTCCAATAATTTTCGTCGCGACACGGTTCCCGGTGCTCAGGCCGCACAGCTGTGGCCGTGGATATATGGAGATGCAATGAGTATTCCGGCGTCCGGCTCTGTGCGTCAAAACGCGACCCTTTCTGATGTGCAGTTGTCATTTCTTGATCAGTGGGTCGAGGGTGATTTTGATGCCGATTATGATCCCGGTGCGACTGTACCCACCACTATTGAACAGTTACCGGTCGATCAACAGCCGGACATGCTGACCCGGGCTGCCATGGAGTTTTGTCTGGCTGATGCATTTCATCCTGGTTGTGAAATGACCTGGCCTATGCGTACGGCCAAAATGTACATGGCACCGTTTCGCCTCAAGCACAGTCGTGCAACTGAGCCAGTTAACGGGCACTATTACGGACCACTCATGAACAGCGACGTGATCAGCCTGCCTGCCGGGCCACTGATGGGTGGTCAGGTTGCGGGCGGCATCACACGCTGGATGGCCATCCCGTGGCATTGTGATACTGCTAGTTGCCGTGATGGTTATGAACCGGATTACGACCCTTATTTGCCGACATTCTGGCCAGCGCGCGTTCCCAATAATATTCTCAGTGAAGCAATGTATGCCAGAACCATCGACGAGCAGCTTTCAGAACAGGAGCGTACGCAATCGTTTGCCTACCGTCGTGCATGGCTGGATGACCTTCCTGTTGAAGAGCCTGTGACTTACACCAAACAGATCAACAGTATGATTCACCACTTTGACAGTTTGGCGATTGTTCAGGCGCGTGTTGGCGTTACCGACAGCAATAATTTTCCACCCGAAATGCAGGTGGGTATTGTTCCCGATACGTTGCCCAATGGCGCAACGTACACACCAGTAACGATGAAGGCTTTTGAAAAAGGCAGTTCGTTGCATGGCGAAGCACACCATCGCAAGGTTGACCTGAGCAATATTGAAAAAGCGCGACGCCTGAAACGCAAGGAATAAACGTGTTCGATGTTGCTATTGTTGGTGCGGGCGTGGCGGGCTCTGTTGCCGCTATCGCGCTTGCGCCCACTCACAGTGTTGTGCTTATTGATAAACAGGCTGAACCGTCGCAACGCATCGGCGAGTGCTTGCCGCCAGCGGCACGACGTATATTGCATCGCCTGGACTTGCTTGAAGCATTCAACCGGCAGCCGCATTTGCCCAGCCAGGGCATGCAGTCATACTGGGGCAGTGAGCATGCACAGATTGTTGACCACATACGCAACCCTGATGGTTTTGGCTGGCATTTGGACCGGCAAAAGTTTGAGCTGTTTTTACGGGAATCTGCCCATCAGCGCGGTGTTGAATGTATCTGGCCTGCCAGACTTGTCTCCTCTCAGGATACCGATGAATACTGGGATATCACGTTGGATACCGCCCACCGGGTTCAGGCGAAGTTCCTGATGGATGCGGGTGGGCGACAGTCGCCGTTTGCCCGGCTGCAAGGCATTCAAAGAGAGCAGACTGACAAGCTGATCGCTTGCTGGGCAATGTTGCCCGATGACACTCAACATCGAATGGCTGTGCTGTCAGCGACTAAAACAGGCTGGTGGTATAGCGCGTCCGTGCCCGACAACAAACGGGTTATTGCTTTTCAAACGGATTCTGATCAAGTGAATAGCGAGGTGAAAAAAGACCCCGATGCACTCATCGAACTGGCATTGACCTGCCCGGCGATGGCCCGGCTCCTCGCCAGACTTGATGACACCAGCAGCGTGCATGGTGGCGTTAGCGCAGCCAATTCGGCTCGTTTGACACAGGTTGCCGGCTATCGCTGGGCAGCGTTGGGAGACGCTGCTCTCAGCTTTGATCCTCTCTCATCACAAGGCATGTTCAACGCCATGGCCAGCGCCATGCAACTGGTTGATCTCATGCAAACCGGTAAAAATGTAGCGCTTGAATACAAACGTCAAATTGAAAACATCTGGCAATATTATTTAATTCACAAGAACACTTTTTATCGTCAGGAAAATCGCTGGAAAGATTCTCCATTCTGGAAAAGACGCCATCAATGAAGGTGGGGTGAATGGTATCTGGTCAAGCCAAACGCCACGAGTATATTATCGTCATCTTTGCAAAATCAGTTCAGCACACCCTTGGTCGCATTGGTCAACAGTACGGCATAATCTTCTTTTGACAACAGCAGGGGATTACCGCTGGCAGAAGGATCATTCGTCGCCATTTCTGCGATGGCCGGTATACGGCTGGTTTCAATGCCGATAAATTTCAAGTCATGCGGAATATTGAGTTGCTGTCTCAGTTTAATAATGAACGCTAACACCGTATCGACGCCTGATGATTTCGGTTTTACATCCAATTCCAGAATATGTGCGAGATACCGCATTTTATTTTCTATCGCAACACGATTGTACGAAATAACATAAGGCATCAGGACGGCATTCAATAAACCGTGATGCACGTCATACAAGGCTCCCAGGGGATGGGCCAGTGCGTGCATTGCGCCAAGGCCTTTTTGAAAGGCGGTGGCCCCCATGCTCGATGCAATAAGCATATGGCTTCTTGCAGTTATGTTTTCCGGTTCATGATACGCCACGGTCAGCCACTGACTGATCAAGCGCATGCCTTCCAGTGCGATGCCATCAGCCATGGGGTGGTAACCCGGCGAACACCAGGCTTCAAGATTGTGTGACAGTGCATCCATGCCGGTGGCAGCAGTAATGTGTGGTGGCAAACCTACGGTGAGTTGCGGATCAGCAATCACGATGCCGGGTAACATGTCGGGATGAAATATAATCATTTTCTGCTGACGGGTTTCATCGACAATGACGGCAGCGCGACCCACCTCGGAACCGGTTCCTGCCGTGGTGGGTACGGCCACTACCGGTGCAATGCCGGTGCGGTCTGCGTGTGTCCAGTTGTCACCCTCATCTTCAAAATCCCGGAGGTTGCGTGACTGACCGGCCATGAATGCAATGGCTTTTCCGGCATCAAGGGCGCTGCCACCACCAAAAGCAATCACACCGTCATGCTGGCCATTGTTGTAGTGTTTTACCCCGGCCTCAATGTTTGCGATATTGGGATTGGGTTTTATCTCACTGAACAGTCCGGTCTTCATGCCTGCCGAGCGATTGTCGGCAATGGCATTTGCAATCATGGGTAATGCTGCCAATCCCGGATCGCTGACCAGTAAAGGATTGCGCATGCCCAGTGTTGCACAGGCGTCGGCCAGTTCGCCTATCCGGCCACTGCCAAAACGGATGCTTGTGGGGTAATTCCAGTTTCCTGTCAAGGTTTCCTGTAACTGCATTTAGTGGCCCGTCCGAAGATAAAAAGATTTGGGTCTGCTGAGTCGTTGATAACCGCAACCTGACAGACTGCATCCCTTGCCGGATTGCCTGATACCCGTCCATGCCAGTGCCGGGTCAAGGTAATCACAGCGATTCATAAACCAGGTGCCGGTGTGTACCTGTTTACCGATAGTAATGGCGGCCTGTTGGTCTCGGGTCCAGACAGATGCAGTCAGGCCATGAACGCTGTCATTCATTAACTGAATGGCTTGTTCGTCTGATGTGACTTTCATAATGCCGACGACCGGGCCAAAGGTTTCTTCGTGCATTATCGGCATTGAGTGATCAACATTGAGCAATACCTGAGGTGCCAGAAAGGCCGGGGACGGGTTTTCTGAATGGATTGTA
>JALSGT010000119.1 GCA_026982555.1 Chromatiales bacterium | reverse complement strand
TGCCAGTTGACGAGCAGGCTCAGCGCCTTCTATTTTTCCGTAACACATCAACAGGGCATCACTAAACCGTCGCTGTAATCCATGGCGCAACAAGGGTTCAGCCAAGTCACTTTCACCCAGCACCAGCAAGCGCTGCACATACATCATCAACACATTTTCGCTTTCCTGAACGGGGGTGGGAATGCGTGACCATACATTTGACAGGTCGGCAAATGAACCTGCCTTTTGCAATAGCGCCAGATAAGCCTGTTGTGCCAGGTCATCAATCATATCTGCTTTCATTGCCTTGTGTTTGCGTAACAGCGGCATGAGATCCAGTAGATGTTCCCAGTCCCCCAGGCGCTGATACAGACCCGCCAACACTTTTAATACCTGTACATGTTTTGGTGCGAGTTGATGCAGGTGTCTTAACGTCGCAAGGCATTGCTCCAGCTGATTGTGTTTAAGCTGCAATTCTGCCTGAGTCAGACCTACTGCGATATCTGCCGAAGGGTGGTTCTCATGGGCTAACTTTAAATAGTGGTCACGACGCTGGTCTGCACCCTGGGCCTGTGCAGCCCGTGCTGCGGCAAGATAATTCAGCAGTGAGGCTTCACTTGATTCAGCATATTTTACAACTTTTTTTTCTGCGCTTTGCCAGCGGCCCTCGGCAAGATCAATCAAACCCTGGGTCAGTAACTTTATCGCTTTTCGTTCCCGCCGTTGTTTTTTCCAATGACGCACATCACGGGGAACGGCAAATATTTTTAGCCCTGTCCGAATCAAAAAATACAACAAGGCAAAACCAGTCACCAGCACGATCACCATTAACGCCACTGTGGTTTCCACCGTCCATGTCCCCACTGCGAACAATACATAACCCGGATCTTCCATTGCCAGGATGGCAACAATGACCGCCACAAACAAGGTGACCAGACAAAGGAATAACAGCTTCACTGTGTTATTGCTCCGAGAGAGGTATTCATTGTGGAGCGGGCATTCATCAGCAAACGCAGTTCACGTAATGATCCGCTGACATCCGGTATTGTTGGCTGCAATTCAATTGTACGCAGATTTTTTACCGTTTCCTGCATGCTGATCACTGCCGCAGACTCTGCTTCAAAATAGCTGCTCAGCCACTGAGAAACTTCTTCAAGTGATTGTGCAAACACCGCCGTATTCTGTTTCAGCACAGCCAGCCTTGCCTGCTCCAGTTTCAGTTGCAGGTTTTGATATAAAAACCATGCTTGCTGTGGTGCCAACAAAGGTTCAGTGGGTTGCTGGTGACGACGAACCTGCACCAGACTTTTAATATCCTTCCATACCACGCTTGGTATTTCCTGCCATTCTACAGATGATGTGCCTTCCCGTTTTTCCGAAGCCACCGCCAGGCGCTTTTGATCCATCAATGGTAGTTGCTCAACGCTTTCTGCCAGGCTGCCTATTTGCAATGCCAGACCAGGGATATCCACAACGGGCATCGCGCGCAGCGCGGTCAGCTCGCTGGCAATCTCCCTGCGTACCTTGAGCAAAGACGGATCGGCAATAGCTTCCAGCCGACTGTCTGCTGTTTCAAAAATGCTAATCGCCGTTTGTCGGTCCTGCGCCAGGCTAAGCCGGTGATTCGCTACGGTTAACAGATATTCCACTTCCGCCATGCGCCATGCAACGCTGTTACGACCCAGTTTTTCAGTAATACTTTGCAAGGCAGCATTGACAGCTTGATGTTCCGAGCGCTCATTTTTCCGTGCCTGTATTTCTTCGGACAGTTGATTTTTTGTCGCTTGTAACTGTTGTCCCAATTGATTAATACGTGTTTCAAACTCCCTTTGAGTACTACTCAGTTCGAGCTGAGCATTATTTAACTCACTCTGCGTATTGGCCAGTTGTGTATTTACGGAAGTCTGCGCACGCAATAACCAAAAATCATAAGCTGCAAGCCCGATGGCTGACACTGCAATTAAAAATAAAACACCGAACGCAATGTACAGAGGGCGTTTTTTATTGGCTGTTGTTTTTACAGGCGATTTCTTTGATTTTTCTTTTGCCGCTGTTGAGCCTTTTTTAGCCGTCTCCGTTATTACCGGGGTTTTTGCCGGGTCGGCGGATACTTCCGGTTTGTTATCCGGTGCATTTTCAGGTTTATCTTCCGGCATGTTTGTTTCGGCTTTTTTCATGATATTTTCTTCGGTCTGGATTCAGGGCTTTGTCCATGTCTTCAACGCCGCTAAAACTGCGTCATCATTCGCAGCCATTGCTACTGTGGATACGCGTGAAAACCCCAGTCTGGCAGACAGACTCGCGGTGCGTTCACTGATCACCATCAGCGGTGAAGCCAGTAATGCGGGTTGATGTTCTTTATCGATCATCGACACCAGATTTTGCAGCCCCTGATTACTGGTCACAACAATCGGCACCGTACCAGGCCGGGCCTGTTCCCAGGCTGCATACAATGGACGGGTATCCGTCTCGGGAACGGCTCGCTGATAACATTCGATATAGTCAACCTGTGCCCCTCGTTCACACAAACTGTCACGCAATAACTCCCGGCCACTGTTACCGCGAAAAATCAGAATGCGTTTTCCATCCAATGTTTGCAACTCCGGCAGACTAAGCAATGCTTCGCTGTTAAATGGTTCCGGTGCGACACGCGAGGCGGGTAGGCCTTTTTTTGTAATAGCTTGCGCCGTCGCTTTGCCCACCGCTGCAACTGGTAACGTCATCGGCCAAGCTTGGGGTGTTTTCAGCATCGCCATTGTGGCATTTACCGCGTTGGCGCTGACAAAAATGGCAAGATCATACTCCGCCAGCCGGGTCAGCTGTGCCCGGCATTGTTGCGGGTTTTCCGGCGGCCGGATATCGATCACCGGAAAACGCAGCGCCTTGCCGCCTGCCGCTTCAATAAGCTGGCATAACTTTTCTGCCTGATGCACTGGTCGCGTTACCACCACCGTGACACCGGACAACTCAGACATTCAGTCGTCGCCCTTACTGGCGTAAACTTCCTGTAAAATGCCGCGCGCACCACGAGACAATAAATCATCCGCCAGAGTCGTACCCAGATATTCCGCCTCTTCCGCACGACCGGCAATATCGCCCCGTATCATCTCGCTGCCATCGGGCCGACCCACCAGCCCGCGCAACAACAATGTGTCACCGTCCAATTCGGCATAACCCCCAATCGGTACCTGACAGCCCCCTTCGAGACGATTATTCATCGCGCGTTCCGCGCGTACGCGGGTTGCCGTGGTGGCGTGATTCAGTGGTGCAATCAATGCATTAATAACCGGGTCATCGCTGCGGCATTCGATACCCACAGCACCCTGCCCAATGGCAGGCAGGCTGAAACCCGGATCCAGGTGCTCAGCAATGCGTTCATCAAAACCCAATCGTTTGAGACCGGCGCAAGCCAGAATAATGGCATCGTATTCACCTTCATCCAGCTTACGCAGCCGGGTGTTCACATTACCGCGCAAATCAAGAATGTGCAGATCCGGTCTCCAGGCGCGTATCTGACAGGTACGGCGCAAGCTGGAAGTGCCCACCTTTGCCCCTTGCGGCAACGCCTCAATAGTTTTACAGGTATTGGAAACAAACGCATCACGCGGGTCTTCCCGTTCACAAATCACCGCCAGATGCAGGCCTTCGGGAAATTCCACCGGCACATCTTTCATGGAATGTACGGCGATATCAGCATCACCCCGTAACATACCCTGCTCCAGCTCTTTCACAAACAAGCCTTTTCCACCCACTTTCGCCAACGGGGTATCCAGAATTTTATCGCCCTGGGTCACCATTTTTACCAGTTCAATATTCAAATCGGGCTGCCGGGCCAGCAGACTGTCGCGAACAAACTCAGCCTGCCACAGGGCCAGTGGACTTTTGCGGGTGGCAATACGTATGGTTTGGGTCATTTTACACTCGGCTTGTTGGAAAAATATTGCGTGCAAAGCGCGCTGTCTATCCGCACGATCAAAGAGCCACATATGCTACGGCCTGCACCGGGTACAGGCAACCACTAAAAAACCCGCCTTAATCACACTGTTTTGACGGTTTCCCCCCACATTTAATGTAATACCTGAATATGCTAGACTTGCGAGCTTTTCCGGGGTCCATGGGCCTGTGGAACAACCTAATTCTCAACAATTGCAGGAAATCAAAAATGCATACTGGCGAAACCTTTACCCAATTTATTATCAAGGAGCAGCGCAATTCTCCTTCTGCCTCGGGCGATTTTACCGCTCTGCTCAACGATGTGGTTACGGCCTGCAAGGCCATTTCCAGTTGCGTCAATCAGGGAGCCCTGGTCGGCGTACTCGGTTCTGCCGGCAGCGAAAACATTCAGGGTGAAACCCAGAAAAAACTGGACATCCTTTCTAACGACATCTTCTTGCAGGCCAACGAATGGGGTGGCCACCTCGGGGCCATGGCTTCCGAAGAAATGGATGACATTTACCCGATTCCTGCCGAATACCCCAAAGGTAAGTACTTACTGACTTTTGATCCGCTGGACGGTTCTTCCAACATTGACGTTAACCTGTCAGTAGGCAGCATCTTCTCCATCCTGCGTTGCCCGGAAGGCGTGGAAAACCCCAGCGCGGAAGATTTCCTCCAGCCCGGTACCGAACAAGTCTGTGGTGGATTTACGCTTTATGGCCCCTCCACCATGCTGGTATTAACCACCGGTAACGGTGTTAACGGCTTCACACTGGATCACAATGTCGGTGAATTCATCCTCACCCATCCCGACATGAAAATCCCTGAAGAAACTGCCGAATTTGCCATCAACATGTCCAACCAGCGTCATTGGGAAGAACCCATGAAACGCTATATTGATGAATGCATTGCTGGCACCAGTGGTGACCGTGACAAGGATTTCAATATGCGCTGGGTAGCCTCCATGGTGGCCGAGGTGTATCGCATCCTCACCCGCGGCGGTATTTTCATGTACCCCAAAGATACCCGTGACCCAAGCAAGCCGGGCAAACTGCGCCTGATGTACGAAGCCAATCCTATGGGTTTCGTTGTAGAGCAAGCCGGTGGCGTGTGTTCCACAGGGCGTGAACGCATCATGGAAATTCAGCCTACGGGTCTGCACCAGCGGGTACCGGTTATTCTGGGTTCCAAAAATGAAGTGGACCGGGTAATCCGTTACCACAAGGAAGCCTGATCAACAGCTTCCGTTCTGCATTGGCCGAATCAAAAAAGGCGGCAACCCAGTTTGGGGTTGCCGCCTTTTTTATACTGAACGATTACGTGTCAGTAAATACTCACTCTGTTTTATCACTTAAACACAAGTAAACCTGAATAATTGAGTTCACCCCCGTCCGCATTACCAAGATTACTGACAAGTCTCGACTCGTTTCTCTTCAACCACTTCCCATGTGGATAAATATACCCCGCCTAGCAGTTTACTTATCTGGAAGATATATACCTTCTCTTTTTGGCCTTTTGAGTTTTTTAGTTGCCATGTAAGTAGCAGAACAAGCAATGTTATTTTCTCTCAGGTATTCGATTTGTTAATTCGAACCAACATGGCGTATTGACGAAAATTGTTCCATTTTTATATTTAAGTGTACCCTCGCCTTTTGCAATATCCCGTTCAATTTCAATTATATAACTCATATATCCTACTGTGACAAAACAACTCTACACCGAACCGGTTTTTACTGTTAGTAAGTCAACACTTACGCTCTATACATCCAGATTTGCCACTTGCAAGGCATTCGTCTCTATAAACTCCCTGCGCGGTTCCACCTGGTCACCCATCAGTGTGGTAAACACATCATCGGCCGCCACAGCATCTTCAATCCGTACCTGTAATAAGCGACGGGCACTGGCATCAAGCGTGGTCTCCCACAGTTGCTCTGGATTCATCTCCCCCAAACCTTTGTAACGCTGTATGTGCTGGCCACGACGGGCTTCACGCATCAACCAGTCCAGTGCCTGCTTAAAGCTGTTTACGTCCGCACGACGCTCGCCACGCTGCACAAAAGCACCCTCAGCCAGTAAGTCTGACAGTTTCTCACCCAAGCTCATCATATTCTGGTATTCGCTGGAGGCAAAAAAATCACTGGCCATTACCCGCTCATTACCTACGTTGTGATTAATGGCATTAATGCGCGCCAACCAACTGCCCTGTTCGCTATCATCCTCCAATGCTATCTCGTATCGCACCGCGCTGGTGTCGTCAGCGTTGAGGCGTTGGCCGAGTTCTGCAAACCAGGCCTCTGCTACCCCTTTATCAGACTTTCCCTCTTCCGGAAAAACAGGCATGTAAACAATTTTTTCCAGTAATTCTCCATGATATCGACGTGATAACCGATCCATAGTGGCTTTCACGGTCAGGTATTGTTTTGCCAGGGTTTCCAAGGTAATACCGGCAATGGCTGGACTGTCCGCACTCACATGCAGGCCTGCGTTTTCCAGTGCTGATTGCAGCAGATAATCATTCAGCTCGCTATCATCTTTGACATAGCGTTCCTGTTTTCCCTTTTTCACTTTGTACAACGGCGGCTGGGCAATATAAATGTGACCACGCTCAATAAGCTCGGGCATTTGCCGGTAGAAAAAGGTCAGTAGTAAAGTACGGATATGTGAACCATCCACATCGGCATCCGTCATGATAATAATGCGGTGATAACGCAGTTTATCCGCATTAAACTCGTCCCGGCCTATACCGCAACCCAGCGCAGTAATCAGCGTGCCTACTTCAACGGATGACAGCATCTTGTCGAAACGTGCTTTCTCTACATTGAGAATTTTACCTTTCAACGGCAGAATGGCCTGGGTGCGGCGATCACGCCCTTGCTTGGCAGAACCGCCAGCGGAATCACCCTCCACCAGGAACAGTTCAGATAATGCCGGATCTTTTTCCTGGCAATCTGCCAGTTTTCCGGGCAGCCCGGCAATATCCAATGCACCCTTGCGCCGGGTCATTTCACGCGCCTTGCGGGCAGCTTCACGGGCACGGGCAGCATCCACAATTTTACCAACAATGGCTTTGGCTTCCGCAGGGTTTTCCAGTAAAAATTCCTGGCATTTTTCAGCCACAGCCGACTCCACAATGCCTTTCACTTCCGACGACACCAGCTTATCTTTGGTTTGTGATGAAAATTTGGGGTCTGGCACTTTCACAGACAATACCGCCGTCAGACCTTCACGGGCATCATCACCGGTCATTGTGACTTTGGCTTTTTTAGCTGCCCCGAGGGACTCAATATATTGATTCAGGGTACGTGTCAGCGCACCACGGAAACCCGCAAGATGAGTACCACCATCACGCTGGGGAATATTATTGGTGAAACAAAAGATATTTTCCTGATACGAGTCATTCCACTGCATGGAAACTTCGACGGTAACGCCGTCTTTTTCCGCAATAAACCCAATCACTGCGGGGTGCAATGGCGTTTTGTTACGATTGAGATGCTCTACAAAGGCGCTGATACCTCCCTTGTATTCAAATACGTCTTGTTTATCGTTGCGCTCATCCTTCAGTACAATGCGTACCCCGGAATTGAGGAACGATAATTCACGCAGGCGTTTGGCAAGGATATCGTAATGGAACTCAATATCACTGAAGGTTTTTGTGCTGGGCAAAAAATGGATTTTAGTACCGGTGCGATCTGTTGTGCCAATGACTTCCAGCGACTTCACTGGTTCGCCATGATGATATTCCTGAAAATGTGTTTCACCATTGCGCCATATTGTCAGCTTCAACACTTCGGACAACGCATTGACCACAGATACACCTACACCATGCAAACCACCCGAAATCTTGTAGGAGTTGTCATCAAACTTACCACCCGCATGCAGCACCGTCATAATGACTTCAGCAGCAGAACGCCCCTCTTCCTCGTGAATGTCTACAGGAATACCGCGACCATTATCTTCTACTGATAATGAACCATCGCTGTAGATGACTACGTTAATTTCCGAACAATGACCGGCCAGCGCCTCATCAATGGAATTATCCACCGCCTCGAACACCATATGATGCAAGCCTGTGCCATCGTCGGTATCGCCGATATACATACCCGGACGCTTTCTTACCGCGTCTAAACCTTTTAAAACTTTGATCTTGGAAGAATTATAGGAAGTGTCATCGCTAGCCATTGCAGAGCCTCGTATTGGAAGCTCAACAGTGTACCAGTTTTTGGTGATTACCGCTTTACAATACGCCACCGCCATTGGTTAACCTGCAACGTGAATTCGCCCCTGTTCCACGTGAAACATTCCATACTCCGTATCATCCAGTGGAAAAAGTGAAGCATCAGTGCCCGTCAAAAATATTTGTGCGCCAGTCTCTGTGAGAGACTGCATCAGTATTCTCCGTTTATCGGTATCCAGCTCGGATGGAAGATCATCTACTAACACCACAACCGATGTATCCTGCATACGCATTTGTTCACACTGGGCCAACACCAACAAAGCCACCAAGACTTTTTGCTGGCCTCTCGACAAATATTCACGAGCATCGACGCCTTGTACGCGTATGCGCAAATCAGCGCGATGCGGGCCAAACTGGGTAAACCCCCGCTCTTTATCAGAACTGTATTGTGCGGCAAGATAGTCAGCATAACTCTCTCCTTCCCGCCAGCCTTGTTGATAAGTAATATGTACCTCTGCAAGATCCGAAAATTTCTGGCTGTCGATGGTCACGTACTCCATCAGATTCTTCAAATAGTGTTGCCGGGCCTGAGTCAGTTGATCAGCAGTTTGCACCAGTTCTTGGTCCCAATTGACGATAGTGGCTTTCGATCCGCCTATCCGCAATGCCGCATTGCGTTGTGCCAGCACCCGGCGGTAATTTCTCCAGATTTGATGAAAATCATGTTCCACGTGAAACACGCCCCAGTCGAGAAACTTGCGACGATATTCCGGTCCTTCTTCAATAAGCCGATGTAGTCCAGGCTCCAACACAGCCACAGGTAAAGCCTGGGTAAGTTCACTGCTACGGGCGATAAGTCGTCCCGCCAGTTTTATGGTGCTTTTACCCCGCTCACGCTGCATGCCTACCCTGAATTGTCGGCCATGCTGCAACACATGACCCAATACAGTAAATGAGGAGCAACCTTCACAAATCAGGCGATTGGTTTTATGGGTGCGAAAAGACTTCCCACGGCCCAGACAATGAATGGCTTCCAGCAGACTGCTTTTGCCGCTGCCATTGGGACCAATAATATAATTAAGCCCCGGCAGGGGTCTGATATGAATATCCTTAAGGTTACGAAAATGCTGAACCTCAAGAGAATGAATAGCCATGAACGAAACAGAATCCTGGCTAAAACAGCGTTCTAAAATTAAAGCCGCATGGGCATGATCACGTAGGTACATGTGGAATCATTTTTTGGCTGAACAACACAGCTACTGTTCGAGTCGCCTAAATCCAGCGATACAGTGTCCTCTGAAACTGCACTCAGAGCATCCAGCAGATAACTCACATTAAAACCAATTTCCAGTTCTTCACCGGAATAATCAACTTCAATATCTTCTTCCGCCTCTTCCATTTCTGGATTATTTGCCTGGGCTTGTAACAAGGCATTGGATAAGCGAATACGAATACCCCGGTATTTTTCATTGGACAAAATCGAAGTACGCACCAATGCCTGACGCAATGTTTCTTTATCGGCCACAACGTGTTTATCCGAGTTTTTGGGAATGACCCGTTCATAATCCGGAAAACGCCCATCAATCAGTTTTGAAGTAAAGACAAAATCATTGAGCTTAACTTTGATGTGATTAGCACTGACCTGAATTTGCACAAGTTCATCCGTATCTTCCAGCAATTTGACCAGTTCAGTAACACCCTTTCGCGGCATGATAATTTGCAGGGTGTCCGATGGTTTCACATCACAAGCATGTGTAGACATGGCAAGTCGATGTCCATCGGTTGCTACAGCGCGCACCATACCGGATGAAATTTCCAGCAATAAGCCATTGAGATAATAGCGTACATCCTGCTGGGCCATAGCAAAGCTGGTTTTCTCAATCAGATATTTCAATACATTTTGCGGCAGGCTGAATTCAAATTGGCTGGTGATTTCATCCACGCTGGGGAAGTCAGTGACGGGCAAAGTGGTGAGATTAAAACGACTGCGTCCGGATTGTACGCTAACCCGCTCTTTTTCCGTATCCAGAGTAATATTAATCGTGGCACCTTCAGGCAATGCACGACAAATATCGACGATTTTACGCGCGGGAATGGTGATGTCACCCGGCTGGGCGTTGTCCAGCGGTACTCCTGCAATCATTTCGACTTCAAGATCCGTCGCTGTCATGGAAAGCCGGTCGCTTGAAACAGCCACTAAAATATTGGATAACACCGGTAATGTCTGTCTGCGTTCAACAACTCCCACAATGGTTTGTAGTGGTTTGAGCAAAGCTTCTCGCTGAATGGAAAATTTCATTTTTGGTTTATCCCGTCTGTTTAAATAAAAGACTATTTAAAAGAAGTTATTATTACTATTATTAGGCTTGTCCACATCTGTGGATAAGCCATTTTTTAACTTAAATTTCAATAAGTTATTTATCCTAAAACGTATCTGACAAAGTCGGTACAGAGGCGTAATATCCTGTGGATAAAATGTGAATAAGCCGACAGTTTTGTTTTTTTACAATGTTATCCACAGGTTTTCCTGCCTTTTTAAACATGTTATGCAAACCTAGCTTTGATCGTTTTTTATTCAATTTATGGAGAATAATTGCATCTGTTCAGCTGGACAGAGTACGCATGATATTTGAATAATCTTCCATAATCCGGGGCTCATCGACTTTCAATTCTGCAATTTTTCGACAGGCATGCAACACCGTGGTGTGGTCACGCCCGCCGAAGGCATCACCAATCTCCGGAAGACTGTGATTCGTCAGCTCTTTTGCCAGTGCCATAGCAATTTGTCGGGGCCGCGCAATGGAGCGAGTGCGCTTTTTAGACAATAACTCGGCTACACGAATTTTAAAATATTCTGCGACTGTTTTTTGAATATTTTCAATGGTAACCAATTTATCCTGAAGGGCAATTAAATCTTTTAGTGCCAGTTTGGCAAAATCCACGGTAATGGGTTGGCCAGTGAACTTTGCGTTGGCGGTGACCCGCCGTAAAGCGCCTTCCAGTTCCCGAATATTGGAACGAATGCGTTTGGCAATAAAAAAGGCCACTTCCTGTGGCAAGTCTGCCTCCAGCTGGGTGGCTTTACGCATTAAAATGGCAACCCGGGTTTCAAGTTCTGGTGGTTCAATGGCAACGGTAAGCCCCCAGCCGAAACGGGATTTCAAACGTTCCTCCAGCCCGGAAACTTCTTTGGGATAGCGGTCACAGGTAAGAATAATTTGTTGCTGGCCTTCCAGTAAGGTATTGAAAGTATGGAAAAACTCTTCTTGTGAGCGTTCTTTTCCGGCAAAAAACTGAATATCATCGATTAACAAAGCATTCACTGAGCGATAATAGCGTTTAAAGTTATCAATGGCGTTGTGTTGCAAGGCTTTTACCATGTCTTGTACAAAACGTTCCGAATGCAGGTAAACGACTTTGGCCGATGGGTCACGGGCGACAATGAGAT
>JALSGT010000118.1 GCA_026982555.1 Chromatiales bacterium | reverse complement strand
TGGATGATATCAAATGGGATGCCAATGGCCTGGTGCCGGCCATTGCGCAGGATGCACAAAGCGGTAAAGTTTTGATGATGGCCTGGATGAACCGCGAATCCTTGCAGTTGACGGTCAACGAAGGCCGCGCCATTTACTGGTCGCGCTCACGCCAGAAACTATGGCGCAAGGGTGAAGAATCCGGCCATGTGCAGAAACTGAAAGACCTGCGCCTTGACTGTGATGCGGATGTGCTGTTGTTATCGGTGGAGCAACTGGGTGGCATTGCCTGCCATACAGGGCGTGAACGTTGTTTCTACCGGCAGTATCAGGATGGCCAGTGGGTTGAAACGGATGAAATACTGAAAGATCCGGCGTCTTTTTACAGCAAGTGATGGACAAACAAATATCATTCTGGTTCCCATGCTCCGCGTGGGAACCCATACGGGAATAAAACGTTGGCACGATATGGCCCCCACGCGGGAGCATGGGGACGAGGAAATATTAATCCTTGACTTTATGGCTGTGAGGGACACAGTGGAAAATGGGTGGAAAAAATGATGAGTAATGCATCAACACAACACGTACTGCAACAATTGGCAGACGTACTGGAGGCGCGCAAAGGCGCAGAGCCGGACAGTTCTTACGTGGCCGGCCTCTACAGCAAGGGACTTGATGCCATCCTGAAAAAAGTCGGTGAAGAAGCCACAGAAACAGTGATGGCCGCCAAGGATGGCGACGCAGACAAGATTGTGTATGAAGTTGCCGATTTGTGGTTTCATACCTTGGTGCTACTGGCCCAACAGGGACTGAACCCACAGCAAGTGCTGGACGAGCTTTCACGGCGTTTTGGTTTGTCTGGCCTGGATGAAAAAGTCGCCAGGGGAAACAAGAATGAGTGATTGTCTGTTTTGTAAAATTGCAGCAGGAGAGCTTCCTTCTGATACCGTGTATGAAGATGAACAAATCGTTGTGTTCAAGGATCTCTATCCAAAAGCCGACGTACATTTGTTAATGGTGCCGCGTATACATATTACCAGCCTGGACGAGGTGGATGCTGCGCATGATGCGCTGCTGGCGCGCATGATGCGGTTGTTGCCAAAACTGGCGAAAGAGCATGGACTGGATGATGGTTTTCGGACAATTATCAATACCGGCCCGGGTGGCGGACAGGAAATTTTTCATTTACACATTCATATTCTGGGTGGCGGGCGACTTCCTGGATTTGGTTAATATTAATTTTGGCGCATTGTTTACTGCTTGAAAAATAAAGCGTCACCTGGGTAAAACGGAGAAAAAAATGGGTATCAGTATCTGGCAGTTAGTCATTATTCTGGTGATTGTGTTGCTGTTGTTTGGCGCTAAACGTTTGCGTAATGTGGGCGGTGACCTGGGTTCGGCCATCAAAGGCTTCAAATCAGCAATGAATGAGGAAGAAAAGAAACCCGATGAGCCGACACAATTAAATCAGGATGCAGGTGATGTTATCGAAGGTGAAGTCACCCGCAAAGAAAAAGAAAAGGACAAGGCCTGACTTGAATAGTGAATGTCAGGTTGCGGAGGTTCGGCGAATCTCTGCCGGTGTGTCATTCATAACGAGCGCCTGATGATATGAATGCTTGTGATCTAACGCAAAGATGTGAAGGCGCAAAGAACGCAGAGAGAGTCCATAAAAAACTTTGCATTCCTTGCGCCTTCGCGCTGGATGGTGTTTTTGTGTCGCGGACAATGTCGTCATGTTTGATATAGGCTTCATGGAAATGGCACTGATTGGTGTGGTCGCTTTGGTGGTCATCGGTCCCGAACGCCTGCCCGGTGTCGCGAGAACCGTAGGGCAGTGGATTGGTAGCGCACGGCGTTTTGTGAGTTCGGTGCAGGCCGACATCAATCTGGAAGTGAACAAGGCCGATGAATTGAAACGTCTGCTGGAAGAGCAAACCAAAATTCAGTCTTTGCATGACATTCTGGAACAAACCCCCGCAGAACCGGACGACCGCAAACCAGTGCCACGGGCAGTGCCCTCAAAACAATCTTTATCGGCAAGTGAACCATCAGAAACATTACCAGAGCAGAAGCAGGAACCTACGGTGAAGGCGATCAATAACGACGTGCCGACAGCCGATAATGACAACACTGCCGCAGACCGTTCCCCAAATAACAAACATGACTGACCCAAAGCAATACCCCCCACCTAATGAACAGCCATTAGTGCAACATCTGCTGGAGTTGCGTGACCGTCTGATGCGCATTGTATTGGTTGTTATTGTATTGTTTCTCGCTCTGTTTGCCTTTGCCAATGATCTGTACACGTATCTTGCGGAGCCGTTATTGCGGCACATGGTGGAAGGCACCAGCATGATTGCCACGCAAGTGGTATCACCTTTTTTAACGCCCTTTAAACTGGCGTTGGTGATGGCAATCTTTATTGCTGTGCCTTTTATTCTTTATCAGGCATGGGGGTTTATGGCACCCGGGCTGTATCAGCACGAAAAGAAACTGGTTTACCCCCTGTTATTGTCCAGCACCATTTTGTTTTATGCCGGCATGGCCTTTGCCTATTACGTCGTATTTCCGCTAGTGTTTGGTTTTCTCACCGGCATTGCTCCGGAAGGTGTGGCGGTAACGCCGGATATCACTTATTACCTCGATTTTGCCATCAAAATGTTTTTTGCTTTTGGTCTGGCGTTTGAAGTGCCTATTGCCACCATTCTGGTGGTGTGGAGTGGTATCAGTACGGCTGAGAAACTTGCTGCCAAACGTCCGTACGTCATCGTCGGTGCCTTTGTGTTTGCCATGCTACTGACGCCGCCGGACGTGATTTCACAAACATTGTTAGCAATTCCGATGTGGATTCTGTTTGAGCTGGGTCTGATTTTTTCACGTTTTTACGCCAAACCGGACGAAGAGGAAAACAGTATCGCGGGAGATGTCGCTCCAGTGTCCCCGCCGACCGCGAAGGAGGCCGCAGCCACCGCAACCCCGACGGCAGCTACAGCAGGAAATCATGTCGAACCTGCCGCCGATCCACTGAACCAAGCGGAAACCAGAGCGGGCGATACCGGTTATGGTGACAATACAGATTATGATGATGCCAATGACTCCGGTCATGGCGAATATGAACCGCCAACCGAGGCTGAACTGGATGCTGAGCTGGACCGGCTGGAAGCGGAAGAAAATGCCGAAGCGGGTACGCCCGAGAAGCCGGGGGATGGGAAAAACAAGCCCGAAAATAATAAATAGGAGGGGGGCTACGGAGAACTTTTCCATTTGGCGCTGGATCTTACCCTCCTCATCGCTGTCAGGCTAAGCACGCTTGTTTATTATTGATAAGGTCATGGTGGAACCGCTGCGCTTGTTCCACCCTACGACTTTGCTCTGTGTTAAATAGAGCGGAACAAAAAAGTGATGAATGCCTCAACACTATCTTCTACAGTCCGGGTAGCTTGGAACAAGCGCAGCGGTTCCACCAAACTGGAAAAAAGGGCCCCCTATCGAATTGTACGATATGGTCCATCAGAGGGGATTGCGAATAACGTGACGTGTACTGCGTGTTTTGCCGACAAAAATAACAACCCGGCATGTTGCTCGGGTATAATCCTGAATTAATCAGTGCCACTTTTAATTGACGGCAAAAAATGCAGAGCGAGGGGAACAATCATGGCAAGAATGGTGCAGTGTGTGGTCACAAATCAGCAGAGTGAAGGACTTGATACCGTGCCGCACCCCGGTGAGCTGGGGCAACGCATTTTTGAAAATGTCTCGAAAGAGGGCTGGACTCAGTGGTTGGAGCGCCTGACCTTGATCATCAATGAAAATGGTTTGTCCACCGCAGACCCGGCCAGTGTCGAAATTATCGAAAAGCATATGCAAGGTTTTTTCTTTAACGAGGGTGAAATGGGCAGTCTGCCGGACGGATTTCAGCCGCCAGGCGCGAAAAAATAAACGTTTTCTGGTGTTAAAAAGCGCGCGGTTCAGCGCGTTTTTTATGTCGAACCCGGTAAGGAGTTTACGATGTTTTTTGATACTACCTTTCGTAAAGTGCTGTTGCCCGGCTCAGTGGTTATCGCACTGTTGATCAATGGCTGTGAGCCTCCGCCGCAAAAAAATCAGCCATCTATACAACAGCCTGAACAGCAAGCAGGTACCTCAAAGGTCAAAAGCGGGCTCAAGGCACCGCCCACCGAAACCCCCTATGCGCTGACGTATTTTGAACCGACGCCGGAAAACCCCGAATACGGTACGCTGATGGTCAATGACCATGCTTTTCTGGTACCTGAAGGTGTGCCCCGTCCCTCCATACAGAGCGTATATCTTTTATCGCACTGGGAAATCAAACCGGGCGAAAGTGTGCTCGACATAGGCACTGGTTCCGGTGTGCAGTCGATTTTTGCGGCTGAAATCAGTGATCATATCGTCGCTACCGATATCTCTGCCAAGGCAGTGGAAACCGCCAGGGTCAATGTCCAGCGCTTCGGCTTGCAAGACAAAATTGATGTACGTCCGCCTGGCGATCTGTTTGCCCCCATCAAAGCCAGTGAGCGCTTTGATGTCATTCTGTTTAACATTGACTATCCCTCCAACCCGTACACGCAATTCTGGTGGGAAATACACGAACGTTTTTTTGCGCAAGTCCGGCAGCACCTTAAGCCCAACGGGAGGATTTATTACCAGATTGGCTACATTGATAACATTTCCCGCGTTAAAACTATGGCTGATAAAAACGGCTTGCGTATTATGCGTTTGCGCATGGATGAGCGACTGATCTTCCAGCGCGCACCCATTGTTTTTTTACTGCAAAGTGAGGCCGATGTCAGAGAACAGTTGCGTCGCGAAGAGGCTGCTTATGCGCGCCAGATCGAAGTTGATAAACATCGTGATGCACAAGTCAGCGCAGACTGAGTTATTTCCCCTCTGATTTACTGCCAGCGCATGATTTATGCACAAAAAGTGTGCGCGACGAAGCGTAAGCCTGTACACTACGCGCCCTTTCCGGTTCCGCCCAGTCGTATCTGTGGGTAGAGGCGACAGGCTTTCCCGCGAATTCCGGCTCTTACTTTTTTGATGAAAAGCGAGCTTTCCTCGCGTTCAATCATCCAAGTACAGGCAAAACATATGACTACCGACACGGTAACCGCGTTCGATCAACTGGCGCTGAGCAAACCCATTCTTAAGGCTTTGGACGAAGTGGGCTACGAAAGTCCCTCGCCCATTCAGGCAGAAACCATTCCCTTGTTGCTGGAGGGCAGGGATGTACTGGGTCAGGCACAAACCGGCACTGGTAAAACGGCTGCGTTTGCTTTACCTCTGCTCTCTAACCTTGATCTTAAACAAAAAAATCCGCAGGTGCTGGTGCTGGCACCGACGCGCGAACTGGCTATTCAGGTGGCTGAAGCTTTTCAGAAATATGCCAAGCACCTGAAAGGTTTTCACGTCTTACCGGTTTATGGTGGTCAGGATTACCGTGGCCAGATTCGTGCCCTGCAACGTGGCGTACATGTGGTGGTTGGCACGCCGGGCCGGGTGATGGATCACATGCGTCGCGGCACGCTCAAACTGGACCAGCTCAGCGCCATGGTGCTGGACGAAGCCGACGAAATGCTGCGCATGGGTTTTGTTGATGACGTGGAATGGATACTGGAACAGACGCCGGAAGAGCGACAAATTGCTTTGTTCTCCGCCACCATGCCAACGCAAATCCGGCGCATTGCTACGCGCCATTTGCGTAACCCGGCACAAATTACCATCAAAGCCAAGGCGGCAACGGTTGACACTATTCGGCAGCGCTTTTGGCCGGTGAGCGGTATGCACAAACTCGATGCATTGACGCGAATCTGCGAAGCCGAACCCTTCGATGCAATGATAGTCTTTGTGCGCACCAAAACGGCCACCGTGGAACTGGCTGAAAAACTGTCTGCCCGTGGTTATGCCGCTGCCGCTATCAATGGTGATATTCAGCAAAACCTGCGTGAACGCAGTATTAATAATCTGAAAAAAGGTAAACTGGATATTCTTGTTGCCACCGATGTTGCTGCCCGCGGGCTGGACGTGGAGCGTATCAGCCACGTTGTCAATTACGATATCCCCTACGACACCGAAGCTTATGTGCATCGCATTGGTCGTACCGGTCGTGCCGGTCGTCAGGGAGATGCCATTCTGTTTGTTGCCCCGCGTGAAAAACGCCTGTTGTATTCCATTGAGCAGGCCACCCGGAAAAAAATCGAACGTATGGAATTGCCATCCACAGAAATCATCAATGACAAACGTATCGACAAATTCAAACAACGTATTACCGATACTCTGGCGACGGAAGAAATGGGCATTTTTTATCAGCTCATCGAACAATATCAGCAAGAGCACAACGTGCCCGCACTGGAAATTGCCGCCGCACTGGCGCATTTGCTGCAAGGTGACACACCCTTATTGCTGCAAAACAAACCGCAACGTCAGTCCCGCGACAGCTGGGACAAGGATGACCGTCCTGCATTCAATAAGCGTGGAGACAAACGCGGCAACAAACGTGATGGTAAACGCGATAACAATAGGGACGGTGGTGAAGCTAAAATTCGCCCGCGTAAAGAGCGTACACCGAAAAAAGAAATGCCCCCTGCTGAAGGCCTGGAACGTTTCCGTATTGAAGTTGGTCACAGCCATGACGTGCAACCGGGCAATATCGTTGGAGCCATTGCCAATGAAGCCGGGCTTGATGGCAAACATATCGGCCACATCAAAATCCATGACGACTTTAGCTATGTGGACCTGCCCGAAGGTATGCCCAAAGAAGTCTTTCAGGATTTGATTAAAACCCGGGTGGCAGGGCAGGCATTAAAAATTTCCCGGGTAGGCGCAGACGGCAAACCTGTGGCAGCGGATAAAAAATCAGAAAAGCGCAGCAAGCTAAAAGCCAAACCAAAAAACAAAGATAAAACCAAAAAAAGCACCCGGAAAAAAAGTGTCACAAAAGACTAAGTTTTCCATTTAATGAAAACCCGGCGCGGAGAGTGCAAAGGATACACTGTACTTTTGCATTCTCTGCATTCTCTGCATTCTCTGCATTCTCGCGCTTTTGCGTTAAATTTTTATAGTCCGGTAGGTTGTGTTGAGGTCCAAATATGCAACAGGGTCGCCCGGCAAAATGCACCGCACGTTATTGTTGAGCGTGTTTCACTGATTAATTCAGGTTTAACCCGCCTCTTTCAGCCATTTCGCCACGCGTTTGGCAAAGTATGTCAGCACCCCGTCGGCACCCGCACGTTTAAAGCCCAGTAATGACTCCATGATGACGGCCTTCTCATCCAGCCAGCCGTTTTGTGCAGCAGCCATTAACATGGCATATTCACCACTGACCTGATAAACATAAGTGGGCGCACCAAATTCATCTTTGACACGGCGTACGATGTCAAGATAAGGCATGCCGGGTTTAATCATCACCATATCGGCACCTTCATCCAGGTCCATGCCGACCTCCCAAAGTGCTTCATCGCTGTTGGCCGGGTCCATTTGATAGGTGTATTTGTTGCCTGCACCCAGGTTGGCGGCAGAACCCACCGCATCTCGAAACGGACCGTAAAAACTTGACGCATACTTGGCGGCATAGGCAAGTATGCGAGTATGAATATAGCCATTGGTTTCCAGTGCTTCCCGAATCGCACCGATACGACCATCCATCATATCGGAAGGTGCCACAATATCGGCACCGGCTTCAGCATGTGAAATCGCCTGCTTGACCAGTACCGCAACGGTTTCATCATTCATGACATAACCCGCGTCATTGATGAGACCATCCTGTCCGTGTGTCGTGAACGGGTCTAATGCGACATCGGTAATCACTCCCAATTCAGGGTGTGCCGTCTTTAATGCACGCACGGCACGTTGTGCCAGTCCTTCCGGGTTATAGGCTTCACGGGCATCCAGCGACTTGGCTTCTGTGGGGGTAACTGGAAACAGGGCCACCGCAGGGACACCCAGAGCAACCAATTCACTGGCCTCCTTGAGTAACTCATCAATGCTGACGCGCTCTATGCCAGGCATGGATGGTATGGCTTCACGTTGACCGTTGCCTTCGAGCACAAACATCGGATAAATCAGGTCATCGACGGACAGGCGGGATTCACGCATCAGGCGGCGGCTGAAGTCGTCGCGCCGCATACGCCGCATGCGGACCACAGGATAACGACCTTTTGCTGTTTCAAGTTTGCTCATGATGTAACTCCCAGCTTGATAATGATGTACTAAAATCCGCAGTTGAATGGCTTGTAGAGTGCGTTGAATTTTGTGACTGGCACCCACAACAGGCGCTTTAGACAATGCAGGAACAGTTGTCGAGTCATGTTGCCTGTTGCGACTAAAAACAAAACGGGCACACAAGAAACCTTGTGTGCCCGATTGTAATAGCGCCCCTTGCTGGAAACAAGCCAGGGAAAGCTTTTGGCGCTAAATGACCATCAGCCGACTAACGGCGCTCATTTGGCCTTTGCTTTTTTCTTCCTGGCCTTCTTTTTGGCTGTTTTTTTCTTAGCGGCCTTTTTTTTGGTCGTTTTCTTTTTCCGGGTTACTTTTTTCTTTGCTGCTTTCTTCTTTACCGCCTTTTTCTTGACTGATTTTTTCTTTCTACCCTTCTTTTTGACGACTTTTTTCTTTACCGCCTTTTTCTTGGCCGACTTTTTCTTCACGGCCTTTTTCTTAGCTGATTTTTTTCTCACGGCCTTCTTCTTAGCCGTGGTTTTCTTTTTAACGACCTTCTTTTTGGCCGCACTCTTGCGAGCTTTCTTTTTCACCGCCATGGTTGTTGCCTCCTTAATGGCACCGCTGTTTGATTGTAATGGTGGTACTTCTGGGTTTGTTTCGGTTATGTCCAAAAGTTCTTTAGCTTTTTGCTCTAATTTAGTTGTTTTTTCAAAAGTTTCCACCTTTGGAGGTGGGTCTCTGAGTGTTTTTTTAGGTCTTGCTATTTCCAGGTTGCTTAATGTTGATTGCTCTATTGCTTTACATAAACGGATGAAGATTTTATTGATATCATCGCTGCCATCTATGACCGTCAATTTTCCCTGTATTTGATAATGCCTGACCATGGGCTCGGTTTGTGTTTCAAATACACGCAAACGGTTGCTGATGGTATCTTCATTATCGTCTGCACGATGGTGCAGTGCGCCACCGCATAAATCACAGTGACCGTCCATTTTGGGCGGAGATGTATAAATGTTGTACATCTGTCCGCAGGATCTACAGGTGCGTCGTCCTGTGATGCGCTGTATCAACAGGTCAAAGTCCACGTTAATCAGGATGGCGGATTGTAACGGACGACCCATGCGATTCAAAATGGTATCGAGCGCCGCTGCCTGAGGTAAGTTTCGTGGGAACCCGTCAAGAATGAAGCCTTTTCGTGTATCTTTATCGTTTAATCGCTCTTCCATCATGCCCAGTACAATTGGATCAGATACCAGCTGGCCTGCATCCATTGCGGCTTTGGCCTGTAATCCAAGCGGTGTTTGTGCAGCGACGGCGGCACGTAACAGATCGCCCGTGGAAATCTGCGGAATCCCGTATTTGGCAACTAATTTTTTTGCTTGTGTGCCCTTGCCGGACCCAGGTGCGCCGATCAGTACGATCCTCAACTCGGCAGCCTCCCTTCATTGTATTAAGCTGGCTGTGTTCGTTAATAGTTACTTCAATGCACGTTTATGTACAGACGGCATGTTAAGCAAAATGACAGCAAACCATCTTTTGCTGCTGGTTATCAAAATGCGACAGAATACGAACAGCAATAGTACATTCATTCATGTTCGCGCTAAACCTACTCTTAAGCTATTGGGTAAGTCAATAGTTTGTGCAATGAATTTTACTGTTAATGGGGCATGTTATCGGTGTATTTTTCAAGGTAAGCAAAGATGGTGAGTCTTCACCGGTGTGCTGTGCGCAGTATATGAAAATGAGAGATGATGATTTTGATACTGTATTTGTAGTCTGAAAACAAATGTGGCGGGTATGCTGGATTTGCTTCATGACAATATCCGGGTCGTTATTGTACGTGTTGGTGAGAGGGTTAATGCACTTTGGGAGATAAATGACATGACAAAGAAAAATGCCTTTTATGCGCAATCAGGTGGTGTGACAGCCGTAATTAATGCAAGCGCGTGTGCTGTGATTGAAACCGCACGTACGCATAAAGACAAAATCGGTAAGGTTTATGCTGGCCGCAATGGCATCATTGGTGCCTTGACTGAAGACCTGATCGATACCAGCAAGGACTCCGCGCGTGCTATTGCCGCACTTCGCCACACACCATCCGGTGCGTTTGGCTCCTGTCGATACAAGCTTAAGAGCCTGGATGATAATCGTGCTGAATATGAACGTCTGATTGAAGTATTTGCTGCGCATAATATTGGTTATTTTTTTTACAACGGGGGGGGTGACTCTGCGGATACGTGTTTAAAGGTCTCACAAATCTCCAAATCTTTGGGTTATCCCATTCAGGCGATTCATATACCCAAGACCGTCGATAATGATCTGCCCATCACGGATAACTGCCCCGGCTTTGGTTCAGTGGCCAAATATGTGGCTGTCTCCATTCGTGAAGCCGCTTTTGATGTGGCCTCCATGGCTAAAACCTCAACCAAAATATTTGTGATGGAGGTTATGGGGCGTCATGCCGGTTGGATTGCCGCCGCCGGTGGTCTTGCCGCAGAAAATATCGGTGATGCACCGCAGATCATTCTGTTCCCGGAAGTGGCTTTTAATGAACGCAAATTCATGGCGCGGGTAAAACAGGTGGTCGATGAGTGTGGCTACTGTGCCATTGTCGTTTCCGAAGGGGTGCGTTATAAAAATGGTACCTTCCTTGCTGAGTCTGGTGCGCGTGATGTTTTTGGTCATAGCCAGTTGGGTGGAGTTGCCCCGGTGGTGGCGCAGATGATTCAGGCCAGGCATGGTTACAAATATCACTGGGCTGTTGCCGACTATCTGCAACGTGCAGCACGACACATTGCATCCAAAACCGATGTTGAGCAGGCTTATGCGGTAGGCAAGGCCGCCGTCGAAATGGCACTGGAGGGTAAAAATGCAGTAATGCCGGCTATAAAACGTATTTCCAGTAAGCCGTACAAGTGGAAAATCAGTGAAGCCAGGTTGACACGGGTGGCTAACGTAGAGAAGATGATGCCGCGTAACTACATCAGCAAAGACGGCTTCCATATTACCCCGCGCTGTCGTCATTATTTGCAGCCCCTGATTCAAGGGGAGGATTACCCGCCCTTCAAAAATGGTTTGCCCCAGTATGTGACATTGAAAAATGCTGCTGTGAAAAAGAAGTTGGATAAACCTTTTAAGGTTAAGTAGTTTGGGTATGTTTCGTGGTGGGGTTTGCGCAATAAGTCTTCCTGTTGTTCAACAAACCCGAGTATCATCAGTCACTGATGTTGGTGGTGAATGTGGCAGGTTTTAAACCATGTAGAAACGTATATTCACCAGCGTGAAAAACAAGCGCTGTTTTATCTGATTTTTGTGGTATGTGATTTGTTGGTAACCCTGGATTCCGCAGTTGACTGCTTCGAGGATGTATTTACATATATTGATAATAGTTTGTTGGGTGAGTCGCTACGACCTGTATAGCACGTTGCCTTTTGCGCCTGGCTGCCTTGAGCATCATCGCAATAGCGGGCTATTACTCTTCTCGCGCCTTGCCAGCCACAACATTCAACGCACTCTACAGGCCGTTCAACGGCGGAATTTAGGGTAACATGTTGGCGGAGAGCACCAACTAAAGTAAAAGAGAGGTCTGATGGCTAAAAGGTACAGTCATTTTGACCACCAGGCCGATAGTACTGCCTTGCGTCATTAAGGGTATGCCCTAAAGTTTCAGTTGTTTTTTCCGACAACCTGATGTGGGCATGTTTTTTTGTAGGACCGAAAGCAGACGGTGCTTGTTTTATGTATGTCAGGTACTGCAATAGTACCCCTTGAACATACGAGATTTTACATGACAGGGTTTCAGTTAATGATGAAAAAGATATTATTGGGCGTGTTGGTAGCATTACTCCCGTTTTTCGTCATAGCAGATCATGATTTGACCGACGATGTTTTCGAAGAGGTCAAGTATGAGGAATCCCCGCGAGCCCAGTACACGCTGGGGTTGATGTATCTGCAAGGCCAGGGGGTTGAAGAAAATAAGAAACTGGCATTATTTTGGTTGAAAAAATCCGCAGACCAGGATTATTACCTGGCTTTGCATCGCCTGGGTAAAATTTATTTGAGTGATGATGTGGCAGAGACCGACCCTGAGGTTGCTGTTGAATACATTAGAAGGGCTGCTCAAAAAGGCTATGCGCCTTCTCAATATTTATTGGGGACGTTGTATCAAACCGGTGAGTCAGGGCTTGATGAAAATCAGGAAACAGCTCTGAAATGGCTTAATCTGGCTGCGGGCCAAGGCCATAAAATGGCCAAACAGGTTTTGTCCGGATTTTCCAACGAGGATGAAAGTAACCGCCCCTCGAATGCGCAGGCTGCCTTTGATACGGGGTTTAATTTTCTCAAAGGCAAGGGTGTTGATCGCGATTACAAGCAGGCAGCAGAATGGTTTAGTAAAGCGGCTGAGCTAGGTCATGCCGATGCGCAATATAATCTGGGTGAGTTGTATAACAAGGGGCGAGGCGTTAAGAAAAATAAAAAAACAGCACAAAAATGGTACAAAGCTGCCGCTGAGCAGGGGCATGTCAAAGCAACATACCGTGCGCGCAACTGTGCTTTTTGTTAACGCCCCCTGTGCTTTGGGTATAGATTAATCAGTTTATTGATGTCACAGAACAGAGCGAAAGTGGTTACACCCCTCAGGAATACCCTGGTTTCTCGTCCATCCTAATTACGGTACAATCAGCTGCAATACGCGCGACGCCGGGTTGTGCATCCGTTTTTTTGAGGGGCCGACATGTCGGCCCCTCGTGCGTTTTTTCCAGATGCGGTACAACGCTTGTTACCGGGGGACAGGGTAGCCCAGGCAGCCGTGACTAATGATTTTATAGTAACTACAAGGAGCAAAAACAATGAATCTTGAGCGAGTGAATTCGGGAGCGAGTGTCCCTGACGACATCAACGTCATCATTGAGATCCCCTCACACAGTGATCCGGTAAAATACGAAGTGGATAAAGAAACGGGTGCCATGTTTGTGGATCGTTTCATGAATACCGCCATGTTTTATCCCTGCAACTATGGCTACGTCCCGCAGACGCTGTCTGAAGACGGTGATGCAACCGACGTGTTAGTGGTTACACCAACGCCATTGATCAGTGGTTCGGTGATTCGTTGCCGTCCGATTGGTATGCTGCAAATGACTGATGAATCTGGTATTGATGCTAAAGTTCTTGCTGTACCTGTGGATAAACTTGCTGTGCAATACCGCAGTGTAAAGACGCTGGATGATATGCCCCCACTGTTATTGAAACAAATTGCCCATTTCTTCGAGCATTACAAAGATCTTGAAGATGGCAAGTGGGTGAAAATCGATGACTGGGTGGGTCCGGATGAAGCCAAAGCGGAAATTATGGCCTCGGTGGAACGCTATAACGCTGCACCGGAAAAACCCGCTTTCTGAGTGTGAGAAAACGCCTGTAGAAGATCGCCTGCGTTATTTTCGGCAGCCGCGACAATCGATGTTTGTGGGCGGCAATGCCATAATCGCGTGTACGGGCAACACCGTTGCCCGTACACGCGACTCCTTGCAGAACTTCAGTATCCTTTTACGCGCACGCAACATACTGGTATTTTCGGGTACACCCGTTCCAGCTTTTTCAGGCGCTCATTGTGTCAATCAAACCCGCCAAGCTGACAATGACCGACTTGTTACACAAGACTGCGCAAGGCTGGGTTTCCGGCCTGGTGCTGTTGAATCAGTTTTGCTCATCAAAGGAACCCCTTGACCTGAGCCAGGTGGTTTCGGGTAAAGCCGGTGACGATTTCGCACAACAGGCTTTTTTTGATTATTTTACCCATGAAATATTCAGTCGCCTGTCGGGAGAAACGCAAATATTTTCCTGATTACCTACAATTCACGGCCACGTTGGACAAATTAAATACCCATATATTCAATCACAAAGCGCCACTAATGCAGGTACAAGTATCACGTTTGTAGAGAAAATGCGCAGCGACAAGAGTGGGGTATACGTTATCGTGGCACTGGAAAATGACGAGTGGTGTTCGTGCCGCCTGGGGTTGTTAATGGTACGCCAATCGATATGCTTCTTAGGTAAGCGCATATGAAGCCAATAAAGCCGTTGACATTTATCCGCTTTTCTTTTTTGTCCCTGTTTTTTTCAGTAAACACTGAAAAAATGATCCCCCCGGCATTCTGCCACCCTCCCTTCCGTGGCCTGAACCACGTACAATCCGCAGATGCGTTATTTACTGGCACTCATACTACTGGTATCGCTCATGGCCTGCGGTTTCCACCTGCGTGGTTCAGTGCAGTTGCCCCCGGAACTGGCTGAAATGGCTCTGCGTGATGCCCATGCGGCGACCGATATCCTGCCTGAGCTGCGGCGTGCGTTGAAAAATGAAAACATCCGCCTCAGCGAGACCGCACCGCTGGTATTGCAATTGAAATCAGAGCGCTACGGTAAGCGGGTGCTGTCAGTGGATTCATCCGGTCGCGCACAGGAATATGGCCTGAGCTATACGGTACGTTTTTCCATGCAGGATGAAAACGACGCGGTGTGGCTGGCGGAGCAGACAGTCACCGAGTCCCGCGATCTGCGTTTTGATGCCAATGCCGTGCTGGGTACCGCCAGTGAAGAGACATTACTAAAAACAGAAATGCGCCGTGATGCTGTATTACAGATTCTGCGTCGTTTACAGAAGGCTGAAAGACAGATGCCAGTGTCGGAGCCAAAATGAAAATTTTCCCGGACAAACTCGAAGCTCAGTTAAAAAACACCCTGCTGCCTATTTATTTTTTCAGTGGTGACGAGCCTCTGCAACTGGGCGAGGCCGCTGATGCAGTGCGTCGTTATGCTCGCGAGCAGGGCTTTACCGAGCGGGAAGTCATGCACGTCGAAAAAGGTTTCGACTGGAACGAACTGCTGATGGCCAGCAATGCCCTGTCGCTGTTTGCTGAAAAGCGGGTGATTGATTTACGTCTGCCTTCGGGCAAACCGGGTAAGGAGGGTGGTGCGGCACTGGTGGAATATGCGGAGCGCCCGCCGGAGGACACTGTGTTGCTGATCAGTAGTGGCAAGGTGGACAAACGCTCGCAATCAGCGAAATGGTACAAAGCCCTGGACAAGGTGGGGGCGACATTACAGGTGTGGCCAGTGGACGCAGCGGAGATGCCGCGCTGGCTGGATCAGCGCCTGCGTTCCCGTGGCATACAACCGGAGCAGGATGCGGTGCGTATTATCGCTGAACGGGTGGAAGGTAATTTGCTGGCAGCAGCACAGGAGGTGAACAAACTGGTGTTGCTTAACGGCACGGGTCCGCTGTCTGCCGAACAGGTGGATGTGGCGGTGGCCGATAGTGCCCGTTTTGACGTTTTCGGGCTGGTGGATGCTGCTTTGATGGGGGATACGCCACGATTGATGCGCATGCTGGATGGCTTGCGTGGTGAAGGTGTGGAGCCCATATTGGTGCTGTGGGCGTTGACCCGCGAACTGCGCAACCTTGCCGATATGGCCGCTCAAATTGAGGGTGGCAAGAGCATGGATGGCGTGCTGGCTCGTGTCTGGGGCAAGCGTAAAGGGCCGGTGAAGATCGGGCTGCAACGCCATAATCGCGTACGCTGGCAACAGATGATGCGTCGTGCTGCACGGCTGGATCGTGTAATAAAAGGTGCAACATCAGGCAATGCCTGGGATGAGTTGTTACAATTAACCTTGTTAATGGCCGGGGTGCGGTTGTTTCGGGCGGCTGGTTGATGGGGTGCAATTTACGGGTATGAGAATTGAAACGATGGATATTAAGCAATACATGACCGGGCTGGGTGAAAAGGCCCGTAACGCTTCGCGTGCCATGGCGCGTGCTGACACGGGGGCAAAGAATGCCGCGTTACGGCATATTGCCGATGCGATTATGGCTGCGCAGACGGTACTCATTGCTGAAAATGCACGGGATCTGGAACAGGGTAAACAGGATGGGCTCGATGCTGCGCTGCTGGACCGGCTGGAACTCAATGCCGAACGCATTGCGGGTATGGCAGAGGGCTTGCGCCAGATTACCGCCTTGCCAGACCCCGTGGGTGAAATCAGCGATCTCAATTACCGCCCTTCCGGGATTCAGGTGGGCAAGATGCGTGTGCCATTGGGTGTCATCGGTATCATTTACGAGTCGCGTCCCAATGTCACAGCGGATGCGGCGGCATTGTGTCTGAAGTCTGGTAATGCCGCGATTTTGCGCGGCGGCTCCGAGGCCAGACATTCCAATCAGGCCATTGCCACGGTGATTCACGCCGGGCTGGAAAAGGCCGGGCTGCCACAGGATGCTGTACAGGTGATTGCAACCACGGATCGTGCGGCGGTAGGTGAGTTGATCACCATGCCACAGTTCGTGGATGTCATCGTGCCGCGGGGTGGCAAGGGACTCATCGAGCGCATCAGTGCCGAAGCCAGAGTGCCAGTGATCAAACACTTGCACGGTGTGTGTCATGTATACATCGATGGCGAAGCCGATCTCGACAAAGCTGTGGCGATTGCGTTCAATGCCAAATGTCATCGTTATGGCGTGTGTAATGCGATGGAAACATTGCTGGTGGATGCCTCGGTGGCGGCTGACGTACTGCCGCGTCTGGCCACCGAATATGCAAAGGAAAATGTTGAACTGCGCGGTTGCGTACACACCCGGGATATTTTATCCGGCATCAATGCCGCGAGCGACGAAGACTGGGACGAGGAATATCTCGCACCAGTGTTATCCATTCGTGTGGTGGGTGGTCTGGATGGCGCCATCGCACACATACACCAACACAGTTCCGGGCATACCGAATCCATCGTTACTGAAAATTACACCCGCGCGCGGCGTTTTCTTGCCGAGGTGGACTCTTCATCGGTGATGGTTAATGCTTCCACACGTTTTGCCGATGGGTTTGAATATGGGCTGGGTGCCGAAATTGGCATCAGTACCGACAAGATTCATGTGCGCGGGCCGGTGGGGCTCGAAGGGCTCACGTCGCAAAAATATATTGTGTTGGGCGATGGGCACACCAGAGGTTAACCAAATCAGAATGTGTCATCTTGACGTTTAGCGATTTTCCTTCCGCAATCCGGTACCGTTCATGATCGGTATCTTCGGCGGTACCTTCGATCCCGTGCATTTCGGCCACCTGCGTCCGGCGCTGGATGTGAAGCAGGCATTGGGACTGGATGAAATGCGTATGATTCCTGCTTTCCAGCCACCGCACCGGGCACAACCTGTGGCCAACCCCGGACAACGTTTGACCATGCTGCGCGCTGCTGTGGGTGACGAACCGGATTTACAGATAGACAATCGTGAAATGCTGCGCGAGGGGGAGTCTTTTATGGTGGACACCCTGGTTTCGCTGCGCGCTGAGTCTGGCGATAAACCGTTGTGTCTGGTGCTGGGGGCAGATGCCTTTTTGCAGTTAGACGAGTGGCATCGTTGGCAGGACATTCCAGAACTGGCGCACATTGTGGTGACCCACCGTCCCGGCTGGCAGCTGGACATGGATGCGGCAAGCCCGAAATTACAGGCATTGTGGCGTGAACGACAGGTAACAGACAGTGCTGAACTTGTCGCCAGTCCGTCAGGCAGAATCATTTTGCAGGCGGTGACATCGCTGGAAATTTCTGCAACGCGGATTCGTGCTCTGGTAGCCGCGGGCGAGAGTCCGCGTTATTTATTGCCCGATACCGTGTGGAATCTGATTCGCATGCACAGCTTGTATGGGTTTGCGGCGACAAACAATCCGGCAGAAACAAAGGTAAAAGCCAAACCTGGCAAAAACAGAAACAGAACTCTCAGGACAAACAAATGAAGGTAGACGAATTAACTCAACTCGCTTTTGATGCACTGGATGATTTGAAAGCGGTGGATGTACGAGTGCTGGATGTGCGCGAAAAAACCAGTGTCACGGATGTGATGGTAATTGCCACCGGCACATCGGCCCGGCATGTGAAATCATTGGCAGATAATGTGATTGTCAAAGCCAAACAGAGTGGTGAAACACCCATGGGTATCGAGGGTGAAGATACGGGTGAATGGGTGCTGGTGGATTTGGGCGACGTGGTCGTGCATGTTTTGCAGGCGGAAATCCGTGATTTTTATCAGTTGGAAAAATTATGGGACACGGAGCCTGTGAGCCAGCCTGAATCATCTAACGGCTAATAGCTGTTTTATGATTGTCTGACTCATGCGAATTGTGCTGATTGCTGTTGGTAATAAAATGCCCTCCTGGGTGGAGCAGGGTTATCAGGAATACGCACGAAGACTGCCTGCGGATTGCGCGTTACAGTTAGTGGAAATTCCCGCAGGCAAACGGGGCAAAGGCGCAGACATTGCCCGTATTACCCGGCAGGAAGGTGAAAAAATGTTGTCCGCAGTGCCCAGAGGTGCGCACATCGTTACCCTGGAAGTCACTGGTCGGGCCTGGAGTACCGAAAATTTATCGAATGAGCTGGATAACTGGCTGCACGATGGTCGTGATGTCGCACTGTTAGTTGGCGGGCCGGAAGGGCTGGCGAAAGAATGTGTCGCACAGGCCGGGCAGCGCTGGTCGCTTTCCAGTCTCACTTTGCCCCATCCGCTGGTGCGGGTTGTGGTGGCCGAGCAGCTCTATCGCGCCTGGAGTATTTTACAGAACCATCCTTATCATCGCTAAAAAGCGTGGGTGATTTGTGATACGTCACACCCAATCACCCACCGGGTAATATAAATAACGACTCATGTGCCTGCCCGATTTATATCTTGCTTCTGCTTCCCCTCGTCGTCGTGAGTTGCTGACACAAATTGGTTTAAGGGTTGATGTTGTTTCACAATCAGTGAAGGAGCATCTCCTCGACGATGAATCTCCTGAAAATTATGTGCGACGGCTAGCCCTGCAAAAAGCACGGGCAGGACTGCTGGTGCCCGATACACATCGGCAATGTCCTGTGCTGGGGGCGGATACGGCTGTCGTGGTGGATGATTGCATTTTGGGTAAACCTGCAAACGAGGCCGCTGCATTGGCCATGCTGAAGCAGTTGTCGGGGCGTACACATCAGGTTTTGTCAGCCGTAGCCGTGGTGGGGAAGGACAATCTCGGGCAAGATAGGGTCGAGACATGCGTCAGTCAGAGCCGGGTACGTTTTCGGCGCATTGATGAACAGGAATGTCTGGCTTACTGGCACACAGGTGAACCGGCAGACAAGGCCGGTGCCTATGGCATTCAGGGTTTGGGTGCGGTATTTATCGAGCATCTTGAAGGCAGTTATTCGGGGGTGATGGGATTACCGCTATTTGAAACCAGCGAACTCTTGTACCGGTTTGGCATCAAAGTGTTACGCAAAAATGACAAGGATCAATAAACAACACCATGAATGAAGAAATTCTGATTAATGTGACCCCCCGCGAAACCCGGGTGGCGATGGTGGAAAACGGCGTGCTACAGGAGTTGTTTATTGAACGCACCAGCCGTCGCGGCCTGGTTGGCAACATTTATCGTGGCAAAGTGGTGCGGGTATTGCCGGGTATGCAGGCGGCCTTTATTGATATTGGTCGTGAACGCACGGCATTTTTGCATGCCTCTGACATTATTGGCCGCACAAAAAACGGCAATGGTTCGGGTAACGGCAATACGGAAAACGGCAAATCTACTGATAACATTGTTGATCTTTTACATCAGGGTCAGGAGTTGCTGGTGCAGGTGGTGAAAGACCCTCTGGGCAGCAAAGGCGCACGATTGACGACACATCTTTCTGTTGCTGCGCGCTTTTTGGTGTACATGCCGGGCGAAGATCATATTGGTGTTTCGCAAAAAATTGAAGATGAGGCCGAACGACAACGTCTGCGTGATTTGCTGATGACCCTGTCTGAAGAGCTGGGCACGGGAGGTTACATCGTGCGCACCGTGGCGGATGGTGTCAGTGAGCAGGAATTGCGCGCCGATGTGGAATTTTTGCATAAACTGTGGGAAGAAATTCAGGAGCGTGAAAAAACCTGTAGCCCGGGTACATTGGTACACGGTGATTTATCGCTGGTCATGCGTACCATGCGTGATCAGGTGGATATTGATGTTGAAAAAGTGCGTATCGATTCGCGTGAAAACTATGAGCGAGCGAAAAAATTTGCCAGTAAATTTATTCCGGCCATGGCAGATCGTATTGAATACTATCCAGGCGAACGTCCGATTTTTGATCTTTACGGTATCGAAGATGAAATACAAAAAGCCTTGAGTCGTAAAGTACAATTAAAGTCAGGCGGGTATCTCATTGTGGATCAAACCGAGGCGCTAACCACTATCGATGTGAATACCGGCGCTTTTGTCGGTCACCGCAATCTCGAAGAAACCATTTTTAAAACCAATCTGGAAGCGACACTGGCCATTGCCCGGCAACTGCGGCTACGCAACCTGGGTGGCATTATCATTCTTGATTTTATTGATATGACAGATGCCAGCCATCGTGAACAGGTGATGCGGGCACTGGAAAAAAACCTGGAGCGAGATAAAGCCAAGAGCCATATTTGTGAAGTATCCGGCTTGGGGTTGGTGGAAATGACACGCAAGCGGACACGGGAAAGTCTTGAGCATGTGTTGTGCGAGCCCTGCCCTTGTTGTGAAGGCCGAGGTTCGGTGCGCACGGCAGAAACCGTATGTTACGAAGTATTTCGTGAATTGATTCGCGAATCACGCCAGTATGAAACCGAACAATTTTTGGTGTTGGCTTCACAAGAGGTTGTCGATTTAATGTTAGATGAAGAATCAGCAGGTGTGGCGGAGCTGGAAGAATTTATTGGTCGGCCAATCCGTTTTCAGGTGGAAAGCCTCTACACCCAGGAACAGTTTGATGTGGTGTTAATGTGATTCCTCTCCGCCAATATTTGCCTACCTGTGTTATGGACTGAGCGTTTTGGCAAACACTTTGACAAATAAGGGACGTGCGGTTTATCGATTCGTTTGGGTGAGTGCCTGGTATGCGTTTGCTGCTGTTGTGGTATTGGTGGCGACATTGTTTGCTGCTGCTCGCCTGTTGTTACCGTATGCGGATCAATACAGCGTCGAAATCAGCGAACGTCTCAGCAGTTATCTTGAACAGCCTGTGTTGGTGCGCGCTCTGGATGCAGAATGGGATGGCTGGGGGCCGTCACTGGTACTGCGTGATGCCGCGCTGCTGGATGCCACGGGCGAACATCCGGTGTTACAACTGGAAAAAATCCGCCTGGGTTTTGATCTGCTTGATTCGGTGCGTCAGTGGCAGCCAATATTTTCCCACATCACATTGGTGGGTGTTGATCTGGTGTTGACGCGCAGTAAACTGGGTGAATTTTCTGTGGAGGGGGTATCCACCGGAAATGGTGAGGCGGGGCAAAAACCGGAAGATACGGAACGCATGATGGCGTGGTTATTTTCCCAGGGGCAGCTCGGTTTGGAAAACAGCAACATCACTTGGCGTGATGAAATGGGCGCAGGCCGGGAACTGCATTTTTCCGCAGTGAATATTCGTTTGCGTAATGATGATGACCGGCACCAGTTGGATGCATCGCTTGACTTGCCACGCCAATTTGGCAAATCACTGGTGTTGCGGGTTGATATGCACGGCAACCCTTTGCGGACAGATGGACGACGCACACAACTGTATCTGGCCGGTGAACATGTGCATTTGACAGAATTGTTTGAAGCGCAGTCGCTGGCAGGCGTGGGTGTTACCACAAAAAGTGCCAGTTTTCAGATATGGGCTGGATGGAAAGATGGACAGCTTCAACAGATAAAAGGCAATGCGGATGCCGGCGGCGTGGCATTGATACCCGCAGAATCTGCACCGAATCAAAAGACACTGTTGCTTGACCGGGTTGCCGCTGATTTTGATTGGCGGAAAATAGAGAAGGGCTGGCAGCTTGAAGCCAATGAGTTACTGCTTGCACGGCAATCCCGTCAATGGCAGCCATCGCGTGTTTCATTGCGATTTATGAAAACAGCAGAAGCTGGCGTGGCACTGAATGCTTACGCCAGCTTTTTACAACTGGAAGATGTTACCCACTTATTATCTCTCTTTTCCGTCGGTGGCGAAGAGGTGCAGAAACCCTTGCTCGCAATCAGGCCGCGTGGCGAAATCCGTGATGCCGAAGTTGTGTGGCAGGCCGGTGACATCCCCCGTTATCACGCTTATGCCCGGTTACAAAATACCTCAGTGAGCGCCTGGAAAGCCATTCCCGAAGCGCAAAAAATTGAAGGTGAATTATGGCTGGATTCCGGGGGAGGGCAGGTCGCATTACAACATGCGGCGGTGACACTGGATTTCCCCGATTTGTTTCGTTGGCCGCTCACGGTGGATGAATTGCGTGGCAATGTTGCCTGGCAGCAGGACGGGCAAAGCTGGCGTGTTATTGGTCGCGGACTGGAGGCCAGCAATGAAGACATTACCGCTTCCGCAATCCTGGATATCGTGCAGGACTCCGCAAAAAAATCACCCTTCATGTCTCTGCTGGTTAATGCCCGTGATGGTGACGGCAGTCAGGTGGCACGATATTTACCGACAGGCATTATGTCCCCGAATGCGGTGGACTGGCTGGATGAAGCCATTGTTGGTGCGCATATTGTTTCGGGTGGCGCACTTTTTCATGGCCGCCTGGATGAATTCCCTTTTGATCAAGGGAATGGGCGATTTGAAGTGAGTTTTACCACAAAAAATGCCAGCCTGAATTACGCGGAAAACTGGCCACCGATTACGGATATTACAGCAAACGTACGCTTTCTGGGTCGGTCCATGCTGGTTGAAGCACAAAAAGGCAAAATATTTTCCAATGATATTCAGCGAACGAAAGTGAGCATTGCCGACATGACGGCAACGCCCATGCTGTTGAAAATCGAAGGCGAGGTGCAGGGAAAAACCCAGGAAAAGCTGGATTATCTGGTCGCCAGTCCGCCGCTTTATACCGCCTTTGCACAACACCTGGAAGGCATGACCGCCAAAGGTAACAGTTTGCTGAGCTTGAATGTGTTATTACCCATTGGTGGTAAAGAACCTGTACAGGTGAATGGCTGGCTGACGATGGAAGAAAACACTCTGTCGATTCCACCGCTGGGTCAGATGTTAAGCGATATCAATGGTCGGCTGGAGTTTTTCCAGGCAGGTTTACGCGCCAAAAACATACAAGCTGAATTATTCGGGCAGGCGACACAAATCAATATCGCAACAGACGAAACCAGGCTGAATCCTAAAGTCCGCATTCGTGCGCAAGGGATGTTTGATGCACCGGGTTTAGCCGCACGTTATTTGCCTTCCGTCAAAGCATTATTGGCAGGAAAGGGAAGCTGGAATATTTCTTTTGATATTCCGCTTGGCGGAAAAGGTTCTGATGCCACGAATGTCGCTGTTTTACAGGCACGCAGCAATCTTAAAGGTGTCGAAGCACGTCTGCCACCGCCTTTTGACAAAAGGACAGAAGAGGCGGGCAGTCTGGAGTTGCGCGTGGATTTTCCACCAAAACAACTGCCTGTACTGCGTGTCAACTATGAAGGCTTTGTGGATGGTATTTTCGCATTAGGTGATATATCACCTGACACAGCTTCATCAGACAATACTGTTGCTGAAAACAGTTTTCGGGGTGAAGTGCGTCTCAATGGCGGTGCTGCCGAAATGCCCTCAGCCCCCGGGTTACGTCTGGCGGGGTGGATGGATACGGTGTCACTGGATGACTGGCGTAATTTACAGCTGACAACAACGACTCATGATACCGGTCCGTCATTGTTCAATTCTGCGGATATTGCCGTACGTAAGCTGGAAGTCTATGGTCAACAACTACAGAATGTGCGATTCAAACTGGCATCGGTGAAAGAGGGCTTGCAGGCAGACATCGACAGCGAAGAATTAAAAGGCCGTATTCTGCTGCCACACAAGATGCAGGACAACCCTATCCGCGCAGAGCTGGACTATTGTTATCTCACTGAAGTGAGCGAAGGCAGTGGCGTAATGGACCCGAGGGATCTTCCCGCACTGGATTTTCATATTGCTGATTTTCGTTATAAAAATCGTAAGTTTGGTTCGTTGCGTTTGGAAACCGCCCGCGTGGCCGATGGTATGCGTATCGAGCAACTGGTATTGAAACCGCGCTCCACCGCGATTACGGCCCGTGGCGGCTGGTATGTCCGCGGCAAACAACAGTATTCCAATGTGCAAATGCATGTTGAAAGCCGCAATATCGGACACACACTCAAAGCACTGGGCTATGTCGGCGGCATTAACAAGGGCAAAGGAAGCGTGGATCTCGAACTGAAATGGCCCGGCTCTTTTGCCGATGTGGATGCCAGTGAGATTCAAGGCAGGATGAGCCTGTCACTCAAAGAAGGTTATCTGCTGGATGTTGACCCTGGCGCAGGCCGAATGTTTGGCATGCTCAGTATCCAGACGTTGCCCAGACGCTTACTGCTGGACTTTTCCGATGTGTTTAGAAAAGGGTTTGGTTTTGACCGCATTCGGGGCAGCTTCACCATCGAAGACGGTGAAGCTTATACCAATAATCTGTACATGGAAGGTCCGGCCGCCCGCGTCGAAATTGCCGGGCGTACCGGCCTCGCAGACCAGGACTATGATCAATTAGTGACGGTTACCCCTCATGTGGCAGACAGCCTGCCCTTACTGGGTGTTTTGGCGGCAACCCCGCAGGTTGGGGCGGCTATTCTGGCATTCCAAAAACTGTTTCAACCACAAATTGATGATGCGACTAAAAACCAGTATACGATTACCGGCAACTGGAATGAACCGGTGATTAAAAAACTCAAATCCTCCGGGGAAACTGTCGATAGTGCTGATGAAGACGACCCCTAAGCCCGCAGGCTCCTGGTCAGTGAATGGATAATCTGTTGGGGAACCCGTTGTAGTGTTATGATTTCCCGAAAAATAATTGAAACAAAAAGCAACAGCAAGGAATCACATGGCAAAAATCGCAGCAGTGCAAATGGCCTCCGGGCCCAATGTGAATGCAAACCTTATTGAAGCCGGGCGTTTGATCACCATGGCGGCCGGAGCCGGTGCCGAGCTTATCGTATTGCCCGAAAATTTTGCCATTATGGGTATGACGGAAACCGACAAAGTTGATGTGCGTGAAACTGATGGACAGGGTCCGATACAAGACTTTCTCGCGGAACAGGCTAAAAAACACGGGCTATGGCTCGTGGGCGGCACTATTCCGCTGGTTGCGGACAGCCCCAACAAAGTGCGCAGTGCCTGCCTGTTATATAACGACCAGGGGCAGCGTGTTGTCCGTTACGATAAGGTGCATTTATTTGACGTGTGTTTACCGGACAATGATGAAAACTATGTGGAATCAGAAACCATAGAACATGGTGAACGCATCATTGTTGCCGACACTCCGTTTGGTCGCCTGGGGCTGGGAATCTGTTACGACTTGCGGTTCCCGGGTATTTTTCGTCGCATGCTGGACGAAGGTGTGGAAATCATTGCCCTGCCATCGGCCTTTACGGCGATTACCGGCAAAGCGCATTGGGAGGTATTGGTGCGTGCCCGGGCGATAGAAAACTTATGTTATGTGATAGCTGCCGCACAGGGTGGCTATCATGTGAATGGCCGGGAAACTTACGGTGACAGCATGATCGTTGATCCCTGGGGTGCTGTGATGGATCGTCTTCCCAGTGGTTCCGGGTTTGTGATCGCGGAGACGGACCGGGCGTATCAGCAATCGGTGCGGCGAAATTTCCCGGTGTTGGAACACCGGAAACTCAGCATCCTGTGACGCCACTGGGCAGGATGGGTGCTGGGCTGTGTACAGAGCATCAATAAATTGTGCTTACTTGCCTGTACATAAATGACATACCAAAAATGGAGCGGTTATGAAGATTATATTTTTGCCATTGTTGCTGGGAGTGACTCTTTCCATATCAAGCTGTGCTGATGACTCCGTTGCTGAAGATCCACTTCCTGAGTCAATGTTCTCAGAGCTGCAAAGTGGATTGCATACGAATGGCGGTACATATACCCAAAAACAATCCAAAGTTATTGTGAACCAAAAGGATTACGATAATGAGCTGTTGGTTTACACCAGTGCCACCCCCGAAAGCATTGATTTTTTAACAGGCAAAGTATTACTGGTTGATATGGGGCAGCGAAATACAGGTGGGTATTCTATAAAAGTGACATCCGTTGATGTAAGCGAAAATCATGTGGTTGCACATGTCAATTTAATACAGCCCGGGCAGAATTGTCTTGTCACTGACGCCCTTACAAACCCATACCAGTTTGTATTTATTCCTACCCGGAAAGAAGTGTTAATAACAGAGCGAATGACTCTTGAAGAGTGTCAATGATAACGGTATAGAAAATGGCGCTGTTGCGCATTCATTTTTTGTGCAGTGTGTGGCGTCATGTAAGGCATAAAAGCTTAACTATTCCCACCTAAAGCCCCTTCTGCATTATGTTACATCGCGGGGCCAGCCGGAATTATTCTGTTTTACTTTGTTGCTGCTTCACCTGCCGGGTTAACCACCGGTCTAGATGATTTGCAAACGCCTGGCGGTCATTTTGACTCAATGGGGGCGGGCCACCGGAGTTGACACCACTTGCCCGCATCGTATCCATAAAATCACGCATATTCAGTTTGGCTTTAATATCATCGGTTGTGTACATCTCGCCGCGAGGATTCAGTGCAAGCCCACCTTTTTCAATGACCTCTGCGGCCAGTGGGATGTCGGCAGTAATCACCAGGTCGCCTGTGTTCACCCGTTTGACAATTTCATCATCTGCCACGTCAAAACCTGATTTCACTTGCAACATATTTATGTGTGGTGATGGTGGAATACGTACCGATTGATTCGCCACCAGTGTTGTCTCTACCCCGGTACGGTTTGCTGCCTTGAACAGAATTTCTTTGATTACCACAGGGCAGGCATCTGCATCGACCCATATTTTCATACCCGGTTATCCTTTTTGTTATTTACTTATGTGCGGCATTATAGCGCCATTCCGCAAATATCAAATTTGGTACCCAGCACAGCCATGTGATGAAAGGGTATGCAGCCGCAAACTCGATACCCACGACAGCAGAAAATGGCAGATATAAGCGCAATGTCACCGCAGCAAACGTCAGAGAAAAATTACGCACCATCCATTTTCTGTGCTCTTCAATATGGCCTTGGCGGATGGCAAGGTAAGCCCGCAAACCGGTATATATCCATAGTACAGCAAGCATCGCAAAACCAAGTTTTGCGATGGAACCGCCAAATGCATACTGAGACATGTACAACCCCGCCAGGCCGCCTGCCAGTACGCCTATGGCCAAATAGATGCGGCCTAGCCAGCGATGAAAACCAGGATGGTTTTTCCTGCGGCTGGCAGAAAACTGGAATGGGCCGATAACCAGCGCGATGATTGACGCAAAGGCGTGAATGTAAATGCCATAAGGGTGTGCGAGAAAAGATGCTTTTAGCTCTGGATGCACAAGTGCGCCCAGGGGTAAGAAACCATAGGCAAAAATGGCGTAACCAGCAACGCTTAAAGCAAAAAAGTAAAGGAGTCCCGTACCAATAAGTTGCGTAATGTTGGTGTGTGGAAGCACAGCGCCTAATTCAGGGGTAAAAAGAGGAGCGCATGCTACGGTACCTGGAAATGTAATCTACAATCCAAATGTGTTTTTTATTGAGTCAACGAGAACCTTTTCATCCTGCGAGCCATACAGCACCATAATTTTTTCACCGTCGCCTGAATAATATATGGCGCTCCCCGGCGTCGCTTTGTGAGCGCGGATAAAAGCATCACCTTTGGGGCTTGCGACATCTGCCACAAGGAAGTCAACCCAATGTTCATAATCCTGACGGATTGCATTATACCCCTTCATCAAATCAAGGCTGCTCCCATTTTCCATATCGTATATCAGTACGATAGCAGGCTTTCCCTGGCCAACACGATCCAGGTCGGTGCTGAACGCCGTAGGCAATAGTGTCCAGGCTAAAATAGCGAAGCCGGATATGATAAACAGACCGATAATAAAGCTTTTACTGATAGCGCCGGATTGACGCTGGTTTATAACAGTACGGGTTGTGTGTATAGACATATATTTTACTTTCTGTGATATCAGTTGGTTTCGGAGGTGCAATTGAAAATTGTTATGTTGCTATTTAGAGGTTAACCCTAAAAACGGGCACCCCATAATGTTTAGCGCCCATTATTTTCAGGTTCATAAAAATAGTGGGCATCATCAGGGAATGGTAGTGCAGTGCGCGGTTTGTTGGCAAGTTCCAGTCCGTGAGCCAAAAGCCCCGGGGATGATGTGATTTGAAACAGCCCCGCGCCAGCCCGTGGATGAAAACCCAGGTCGAGGAAAACCGCCGCTGCAAGTCCCGTGCTTAGCCAGCTCATATTGTATTCGTGTAATGGTTTTACAAATTCACTGGCCCAATCCAGCGCCGGGCCTTTTCCGGGAAGTGTCATCAGTAATGTCGCAATGCGTCCAGGGATAATATCAATATCACCAAAGCGAGACCCAAACCCCGGGGCAATGTGCCAGTCTCCTGTTTCCGGTCGTTCATTTTGAGTGATCAGTTCATGGGCGACGTGTTCGGGGGTGTTTTTTCGATTTTTCCGCAGGAATGTCATTGAGGCGATGACTTCGCCGCCACCGAGGTGGTCTCCACTCATTACCGATTGGGATATCGGTAAAATATGGGCCGGGTTTGTTTTTCCCACTCCCGCATTCATGGCGGCCCGGGTTGCCGGATGCCTCGGGCCGGGATTGCTCAATGCAACCAGTAAGGTTTCAAACAATCGGGACTGTTGTGCAGAGGGGAGTTCACCGGCATGAAGGAGGAAAATAACATCGGAAAAGCTGCGCTTTTCAGCAAGTTCCAGCGTGTCATAACCATGGCATTGGCAGGATTCAGCGATATAGGGGTTATGAGCGGAGGGTGCCTCCTGGCATATCCGCGTGGCAACGCGATCAACAAAGGGTTCATTTCTGCTTTTAATGACAGGAGTTATATTTTCTTTTGTCATATTGAGTTACCTGTTTATTTAATCCAGCGCCCGCACCGCTTGCGGCTTACCATTTTCATCAATAGCCACAAAGGTGAGTGTTGCTTCGGTGACTTTGACCACTTCGACCTGCTGCCGGTCACGTTCTGCGTATACTTCGACAAATACCGTGATGGAGGTGTTGCCTACTTTTTTGACGGAGGCATAACAGCTGATGAGGTCTCCAACATAAACGGGTTTCCTGAACTGGAACGAGTTGACTGCCACGGTAACTGCACGGGTGCCCGCATACCGGTGGGCTGCAATGGATGCGGCAATGTCCACTTGTGACATGATCCAGCCACCGAAAATATCACCTGCGGCATTGGTGTCGGCGGGCATGGCGAGCACCCGGGTCGTTGGCATGGTTGCGGGTAATATTTGTGTCGTTTTGCTCGCGGCCCCATTTTTTGTGTTGCTCACCGGGCTTAATGTCCTTTGTACATTTTTTCAATATCATGTTTGTTTTTTTCCATGATGATGGTACGCCGCAATTTCATTGTGGGTGTCATGGTGCCATCATCAATATTCCAGGGTGTATCGAGCAGGGTGACTGCGCGCACCTTGGCGTAACCCGGGAAGTCTTTCAGCTGCGGGGCAATGCGTTCCAGTATCCATTTGCACACCGGTTTACTGTTGAGTACAGAGGGGTCATTGACATCAAAACCTTGTGTCTCAGCCTCTGCTTTCCAGGTTTCTGACTCCAGTACGACAAGGACTGATAAATAAGGTTTACCTTCGCCAATGACCAGCGCCTGCTCTACCATGGGGTCCAGGGTTATGGCCATTTCCATATCGGCTGGCGGTATCTTTTCACCGTTAGACAGGACGATAATTTCCTTGAGTCGCCCGGTAATATAAATGTGATTATTTTCGACGCGCACTTTATCGCCGGTATGCAGCCAGCCGTCTTTATCAATCATTGCCTGTGTGGCCTCGGGGTTATTCCAGTAACCCTGCATCACGGACGGGCTGCGGGTCAGCAGTTCATCATTTGTTCCCACTTTGATTTCGATACCCGGCAGTGGTATGCCCACGCTGGCAGGATCGTTGTCATTTTCCGGGTTGCCGCTAATGACGGGACTGGTTTCAGTCAGACCGTAGCCCTGAATCAGATTCAGCCCCAGGCCAATAAATGTTTTTGCCACTTCTCCGGACAACGGCGCACCACCGCAAATCGCCAGCCGCAGACGCCCTCCCAGTTTGTTCATGATTTTTTTTGCCACCAGCGCGTTTAAAACCGGCCAGCGCAAACCGCCGCCGCTGCCACCATTTTGAAAGCGTTGCCAGCCGGTTTCCACGGCGCTGTGGAACAGTGATTGTGCAAAGGGCGATTTATTCGCGACCTGTGCCTGAATTTTGTTGTAAACACGTTCGTAAATGCGGGGGACAGAAATCAGAATGGTGGGTTGCTGGCTGATCAGGTCTTCCGCCAGATCCTGCACTGAACGTGCAAAGGCGACAGTACTTCCTGTCATCATCGGGATGTAACAACCCAGGGTGCGTTCAAACATGTGGGATAGCGGTAAAAATGACAGCAGCAGGTCTTCGCAATAAATCGAGTATTGTTGTACGGCGGCATCGGCGTTAAACAGAATGTTCCGGTGGCTGAGCATCACACCTTTTGGACGTCCGGTGGTGCCGGAGGTATACACCAGTGTTGCCAGCGCATCGATATCCGGTGTTGCTGTCGTTGCAGGTGTCTCGTCGAAAACCTGCCAGTCTGCCAGTGGGGTCAATCGTGAATAATCGGCTGATGGTTCACAGGCTTGTACAGAAACAACGCGCAGCAACCCTTGTAATTGCGCACGAATAGATGCCAGTTTCAGCAGTGTTGCATCACCCTCCACCAATAGCAGTTTGACTCCCGCATCCTGCAAAACATAGGACACATTTTCAGCGCGGTCGTCAGTGTACAGCGGTACTACCACCAGCCCCATGGCCAGTGCCGCCTGCTCAAAGAAGATCCATTGCGGACAATTACGCAACATAAGAGCCACGCGGTCACCTGCTTCCAGGTCTTCCTTTTCCAGCGCCACCTGTATTGCTGCAATCTGTTGTGCTGATTCCGCCCAGGTAAAATTCACCCAGCGGGATTGCGTGACATCAAAGTGGCGATAGGCTACCGCTTCCGGTGTACGCTTGACACGCTGCTGAAAAAGACCGGGCAGGTTGCCTGCGTCTTCGATGGAAATAACATCCAGAGTTTTGTTAGCCATTGTTAAAGTTTCCTGTAAAAAATTCCTGTTGACGGATATCACCTTGCTCAGTGGCTGCCCGAAGTGGCATTTTTTTGTGTAACATGGAGCTTGTGACATACACAAAAAAATGCCACTTCGGGCAGCCACTGGCGCTATTTGTTAGGGCTTTTTTCATCTAGATGCCTAATTATTAAATCAGCCGTTTCTCGAATTGAAGATACTTGACGCCACTCCTCATAATCAGGACTCACTGAAAAGTGTTTTTCTAAATCCATTATCATAAGCGTTGCATCATCTGTGTTCATTTTGAAATCTTTTATTATATCTGTATTTTCATTGACAGATAATTTTTCATCGTCACTAAGAAAATCTATTGCATTTATAAAAATTGTAATGACATCCTTTATAACTGATTCACGTCTTAATTTGTCATTAGTCATTTGTATGCCTAGTTATTTTTCTTATACACACACTGGCCAATACTAATAACATCAAACACGGCTAATCCAACTGCCGTAAACGGAAGTGATCGACCTATAATTCCAAAAACTCTAGTCGTTCCAAACACTCTTTTCGCGGCATTTGCAGACCTTGATCCAGACCGTAAATTTACTCTAGGAAAAAATTTGAGACCATAGTGACTGGTCAAATTCGTATACTCACTTGCTGAGCCATAGACTTTATGACCCAATTTTATTTTTTTAATAGGGATACTGGCAGCCCCAATAATTCCTGTCGCCGCTGTTAGTCCATAATGTTCTTTTGTGCATTCCCATAAATCATCTACAGTCACGCCATCATCTGTAATTTCAACATCCAAAGCTGAATACTTAAGTGCTTCAAAGCCATTACTATTACTTGATGGCAAGAATATTGTTCCACCATAATGCTTTGAGAGCATAAGCTCCCATGCAAGAGAATCTACACTTGGATTGAAATCAGTACGACAAAAATTCAACTCTCTTATTCCCGTATAAATGGCACCATACATATTGGTTGTTTCTCTCATTTTGCTTCCCCTCATTAATGGGCAATACTAACCAACACTCGTCCAACTTGCATCGGGTGTAAAGCGCTCACCGTGGCTTTCGTGCATATGCCGCATTTTTTCCAGCAGGGCTTCGGTGTTCTGACTTTCAATATAATGTATGGGTCCACCGAGGAATGGCGCAAAACCGGTACCAAAAATAATACCGACATCCAGCATATCCCTGTCGCTGACCACACCCTCACGCAGGCATGCCTGTGCTTCGTTCAACATGCGCAACATCAGACGGTCCTGAATATCGGGGGGGAAATAATCACCTTTGCCGGGTTTTTCGATCTCCGGTTTGCCTTTTTTCTTCGCGGGGTAGCGATAAAACCCCTGTCCGGATTTTTTACCCAGTTTGCCGCTTTCCACCAGACTGCGCAGACGCTCCGGTACGTCTACGTTCATGGATTGTGACAGTGTTTCTGCCACTGCCAGACAAATATCCAGCCCCACGGTATCGGCCAGTGCAATGGGGCCCATGGGCATGCCAAAGTCCAGCGCGGCTTTGTCGATGACTTGCGGGCTGACGCCTTCGGATTCCAGCACCACTGCTTCCAGTAAATAGGGCATTAATACCCGGTTGACCAGAAAACCCGGCGTAGAAGTGACCGGCAGAGGCAGGCGGTCAATCTGCCGGGTAAAAGCAGTGGCTTTGGCAATCACTTCGGGGTCGGTATTGTCGGCGCTGACAATTTCCACCAGTTGCATCATGGCCACGGGATTAAAAAAGTGAATGCCCACCAGGCGTGCCGGGTCGGACAGACAATCACTGAGCACGTCCAGAGGAATGCTGGAGGTATTGGTAGCCAGCAAGGCACCGGGTTTCATTTGGGGCTCTATTTCCCGATAGAGGTTTTGCTTGGCTTCAACATTTTCAAAAATGGCTTCGATGACCACATCGGCCTGCGCGATACCCAGCCCGTTTTTATCCGGTGTCAGACGATCCAGCACTTCTTGTACCAGACGTGGTTTTTTCAGTTTCTTTTTATACAGTTTGGCCGCTCGCTGAATGACTTTTGCCAGGGTGGCTTCCTGCCGGTCCTGCACGGTGACCTGCATACCTCGCAGCGCACACCAGGCTGCAATGTCACCCCCCATCACGCCGCCGCCGATGATATGCACCCGCGTTGCCTGGAAAGGGTTTTTGCTCAGGGATTTGAGTTTTTCCTGCAGGAAAAAAACCCGGATCAGGTTTTGTGCCGTATCGCCCAATACCAGTTTTGCCACCGATAACTCTTCGCCCTGTAACATGGCTTGCTTGTTGCCACCGTGTCTGGCCCATAAATCGATAAGCGCATAAGGTGCAGGGTAATGGTTTTTGGGTGCCTTGGCGGCGACTTTTTTACGTAATATTTTTGCCAGCAATGGGCGTACCAGCCCATGGTTGGTGGCGGACTTCCAGAAGGGCAGCGGTTTTTTATGCGGTGGTTTTTGTACCACGCTGCGTGCAGCATCTTTCAGTTGCCGGTCCGGCACGGCAAAATCCACTATGCCGAGGCGTTTTGCGGCACGGGCACTAATGGCTCTCCCGGATAACATCAAATCCATGGCGGCCGGTGCGCCAATCAATTGCGGTAAACGTGCCGCACCGCCAAATCCCGGGTGAATACCCAGACGTACTTCAGGCAGTCCCAGTCGGGTTTTCACTCCATCTTCCGCGATGCGGTAATCACAACCCAGCACCAGCTCCAGTCCGCCGCCTAAACAGTGGCCGTGGATCAGCGCCACGGTGGTAAAGCGCAGACCTTCGATGCGGTTAATCACGCTCTGGCCGCGACGGATCAGTTCACGCGCCTGCTCGGTACTTTTAATGGTAGTGAATTCATTAATGTCTGCCCCGACAATAAAACTGCCGCTCTTGGCGGAAAGAATGACCAATCCTCTGGGACGTTCGGTTTCCAGTTCATCCAGTATGCTGTCCAGCTCGTCCACCAGCTCGCGATTCAGTGTATTGGCACTGGCATTCGCCTTGTCGATACTCAACCAGGCGATGTTGTCAGCATCAGTTTCTAACTGGAAATGTTTATAGTTTTTTTGTGTCATGATCAAACCCTCTCCACCAGCATAGCACCACCCTGTCCGCCGCCGATACACAAGCTGGCCATGCCGCGCTGTGCTTTATTGCGTTCCAGTACATGTAATAAATGCAATACGATACGCGCACCACTGGCACCCACCGGGTGACCAAGGCTGACGCCGCCACCGTCTACATTGAGTGTCGATTCGTCCAGTTCACCCATGACGCCCCGTATGTGCAATTCCTCCCGACAGTATTTTGGCTCATTCCAGGCGGCGAGACAGGCTTGCACCTGCGTGGCAAAGGCTTCGTTAATTTCCCAGTAATCGATATCGTCTAACGTGAATTTGTGACGTTTCATAATGGGGGTCATAGCATGCACCGGGCCCAGCCCCATTTGTGCGGGGTCCAGGCCTGCCCATTCACTGTCTACAATGCGTCCCAGCACAGGCAGATCCCATTTATTGACAGCACTTTCGGAAGCCAGTAATAACAGTGCTGCACCGTCGGTCACCTGCGCACTGTTACCTGCCGTTACTTTGCCAAAGGGGCGGTCGAACACTGGTTTCAGGGTGCCCAGTTTTTCTACCGAGGAATCTGCGCGTACGCCATCATCGGCATCATAAAAATGGCCATGGGTATCGTACAGCGTTTCAATTTCCCCCATATGACCTGCTTCCTGTGCTGCGGTCAGACGCTGGTGCGAGCGCACCGCGTAAGTATCCATTTTTTCCCGTGAAATATCGAAGCGGTGGGCGAGAATTTCTGCGGTCTGCCCCATGGAAAGCCCCGCCAGCGGATCACTGAGGCCGCGCAGCAGGGCGATAATGGGCTTGAAATAGGCGGGGCGTAATTGTCGCAATGCCTGTAGTTTGGCACCTGTCGTGCGCGCCCGCGCCCAGCCTGCCAGCCACGCCACCATTTTTTCCGCCAGCAATACGGGGGCATGACTCATGGACTCTACACCGCCTGCCAATACCAGGTTGGCGTGCCCGTAAGCAATGCTTTGCGCCGCACAATCCAGTGCCTGCATGCCGGAGGCACAGTTGCGCTGTACGGTCCACGCCGGGGTGTGCTGGTCGCACCCCAGGCGCAGTGCCAGCAGGCGGGCGATATTTGCCTCGTCCGGTCCCGGCATCACACAGCCCATAATTACTTCATCGATATCACCCGGCTCAAAGGCTTGCCGTGCCATTAACGGGCGACCCGCACCCATGGCCAGGTTGGCGGCATTGAACATTCCCGGTTTGCCGCGTGCTTTCAGAAAAGGAGTACGCGCGCCATCCACCACATAAACAGGGCGTATCATTTTTTTTACCGGGCCGGGTCGTTTTTTTTCGCTCATGAATTGCTCCCTTTTTTATGATTTCTCTTTTCTCTATTTCTATTGAAGAGACGGAGGGGTGTACATTATGCCGTGTGGTGACGATGGGTCAGGCCAGCTTGCCGTGACAGGCCAGTGCCGCCTTATCAAATTCATCCACCGAGATTGCCTCTAACCGGGCTGCATCGGCGGCCTGCCACTGTGCAAATTCTTCATCACTGATGACTTTTTTATTGAATGCCTGTTGCCACAATTCAGCTTCCGGTGCCGGTACCAGTTCTCCATTTTTCACCGCAACACGTACTTTCTTTTCCAGTGGCACCAAGGCGATTTGCAGCTCAAGGGCACGTTCAAGATTAGCCAGTGCCTGACCCGGTTCCGTGGGGACATATAGCCCACGGGTGAGCCGGTCGCGTGCGTCCGAGGGTGACAATAACAAATCTGCGCATTGATGGCCGAGCTGATCGCTGGGTCCGGAAAACGGTTTGCCCAAGGGCAGCACCAAAAGACGCAGCAGCCATGCTATCGGTCGATTGGGGAAATTTTTCAACAGGCCATCAAGGCTGTGCTGCATTTCATAAAGCGCGTGTTCGCACGCCCAACATAACAGTGGCAGATCCTCAACAGGGCGATCCTGGTCTTCAAAACGTTTCAGTGCCGCAGACGCCAGGTACAGATAACTTAGCATGTCAGCCAGACGGCCTGATAGTTTTTCCCGGCGCTTGAGGCTGCCGCCCAGCACCAGCAGAGAAATATCTGATACCAGGGCAAAGACGGCACTCATGCGGGTCAGTTGTTGATAGTAGCGTCGTGATGGGCCGCGCACTGGCGAGGATGTCAGTCGTGCGCCGCTCAAGCCTAACCATAAACTGCGGGCCGCATTGCTGATGGCGAAACCCAGATGCCCGCTGAAAGCGCGGTCAAACTCTGCCTCATCATTTTTTGCCACTGCCTGCATCTCACGGAATACATACGGGTGACAGCGGATGGCACCCTGGCCAAAAATAATCAGGCTGCGGGTTAAAATGTTTGCGCCTTCCACAGTAATGCCGATGGGAATGGACTGGTATACACGACCGATCAGATTTTTCGGGCCCATGCAGATGCCACTGCCACCGTGAACATCCATGGCGTCATTCACCACCGTGCGCATATTTTCCGTTAGATGATATTTGACCACAGCGGAAACCACTGAAGGACTTTCACCCAGATCCACAGCCGCAGCTGTCAGAGTACGTGCCGCGTCCATCATATAGGTCAAGCCCGCAATACGGGCCAGCGCTTCTTCCACACCTTCAAAACGGCCAATGGGTGTTTTGAACTGCTTGCGCACGCGGGCATAGGCTCCCGTCGCACGCGACATCAGCTTGCCTGCACCGGTCGATAATGCGGGCAATGAAATAGAACGACCTGCGGCAAGACATTCCATCAGCATGCGCCAACCCTGTCCGGCACATTTTTCACCACCAATAATCCAGTCCAGTGGAATAAACACATCTCTGCCACGATTCGGCCCATTCATAAAAGCCTGGTTCAATGGGAAATGACGGCTGCCGATTTCCACCCCTGGCGTGTCTGTGGGAATCAATGCGCAGGTGATGCCCAGCTCTTCTTTATCACCCAGCAAATGCGCAGGATCGTACAATTTGAAGGCCAGCCCCAATACGGTGGCCACCGGGCCTAGCGTGATGTAACGCTTCTCCCAGTTCAGTCGAATACCAAGAATGTCTTTTTCACCGTTGAAATCACCTTTACAAATGACACCGCTGTCGGTCATTGCGGCAGCATCGGATCCGGCTTCAGGTGAAGTCAATGCAAAGCAAGGCACCTCCTCGCCTGTGGCCAGCCGTGGCAGGTAATGTGCCTTTTGCTCATCAGTGCCATAGCGCAGCAGCAACTCCGCTGGCCCCAGAGAGTTGGGCACCATTATTGTCACTGCGGCAGTAATGGAACGACTGGAAATCTTCATCACCACCGAGGAATGCGCCAGCGCGGAAAATTCCAGCCCCCCGTATTGCCTGGGGATGATCATGCTGAAAAAACCATTGTCCTTGATGTAGGCCCACACATCGGGTGGCAGATCACGGTCTTCCTGGGTGATATGCCAGTCATCGATCATCTGGCACAGCGTTTCGGTCGGGCCGTCGAGAAAGGCGCGTTCTTCCGGGCTGAGTCTGGGCTCAGGTGTTTCCAGTAATTTTGACCAGTCCGGCTTGCCGGAAAACAGCTCGCCGTCCCACCACACGCTGCCTGCTTCCAGCGCCTCGCGTTCGGTATCCGACATGGACGGCATGACCTTGCGGAACATAAGCAATACGCGATCACTGATCAAGGCGCGGCGCAGAACGGGTAGATTCAGTGGCACAGCAATCAGCAGAAATACAGCCCAGTACAGCGTTTGTACCAGGCCGCTTGCTTCGCTCCACATGCTGACTGCCAGTAATCCTGCGGCCACTGTTGCGGTGCCGATAATCAATGGCAGGCGCAAATAAAACACTGCCCACACTACGGCGACAAACAAACTACTCCAGATAATACACATTACAGTCCTCCCGGCGTTGCCGGCTTGCTTTTAAGTGGATCGGATTCAGAGATGTCGTGTTGTTCCGGCTTGCCAGTCGAATCAGTCACCATGACTGGCGCGGCACCATCCACCCCGGGAATAAAACATTCATTTTCATCATTACAGATCACGCCTTCGGTATCCCATGGCAAACGGCGATATACGGCCAGATCATCCAGCCCCAGTATCGGGTATTTAATGATCTCGAAATAGGGGGATGTATCAAAATCGCGGGGGACATATAACCGCGTATTGCGCTTGTAGAGTTTGATTTTACCGTCTTCCGAACGGTGTACCACGGGCATGATGGGAAACTGCACTGAGCTGAAAGCGGCGGCGATCATCGTCGAACATACGGTACGGGTGGATGGCCCGATGTTGTGCTCAAACAGGCTGGAGCGCCAGCGCCGTGGCAAAAAGCTGTAGGGCAGTAAAAAACGGCCAAGATCCAGCAGCTGCCGCACGTCATAGTCACGGCCCAGGTGCTTGGCAGCAAAGTTCACCACCCGCCGGGCATCACCACGGGACAATCCTGTGGGGCGGCAAATACGCACATGATCCTGTGCGTAACTGTTGAGCGAGCTGACAATGGTACCTTTGCCTAACATGGGCTCGATAATTAACTGATCATTGGGATCGCCATCGTATAACCAGCTGACGTGCTCCCGGGTGGTTTCATCCTCGATATCGTGCAAACGGCCAATGTACAGCGCCGCATGCGTCCACTGGCTTTGCGTGATGGTTTTGATGACATCACTGACCCGTGACCGGCCCTCCACCAGCAATACATCACAAGGACGCATCTCAAAGCTGAGACGGTCAAAATTGCATTGTGGTGTTCCCGTCAGAGGACGTTCGTCAGTCAGCCAGCGAACAATCTGGCTGCCAATCCAGCCAAATGGGTTTATCACGATGTAACCACCTGATCATGTTGATTTTTATTGTTTGCCATGTCTGATAATCATAGTGCGTAGTGATGCTTTTTGCAGAAGCATTATTGCCCAGACCCGGAAGCAGTTGCAAAGTTGCAATTATCAGTGAAAATGGCGGCTGAAAAGCCGTTTTCTTCAGAGAGCCGTCTGGGTACGGCAAGAAGTCGCAGAGGATTGTTGCAATGAGGCGGTCTGGTATTGATAAGTCGATGCCGCTGGCCGGGCAACGGTGGATTTCAGGTTAAAGGAATGGGGGACCGTTGTGAGCGTGTGTCTTTATTCCAGATATTTTTCCTGCCATTGCAGATACAGTGTGCGTACATGTTCGGCATAGGCCACTTTGTCATCAAAATCTGCCGGGTCGATAGCGTCAAATACATAATAATTGGCCCGGTGGTTTTGGGTGCGGATGAAGTGCCACATTTTATCCACCAGGGTGTGCGGGTCTTGCCATTCAAAATCTTCCTGGGATTCGTAATGAATGAACACGGGCACAATGGGCACGCCGGTTTGCAGAGATACGTCGAAGGCGCCCAGCTTGAAATCACGGGTGATGCGTCGTCCTGTACAGCCACCTTCCGGATACAGGGCGATATTTTTGCCGTGCTCCAGTGCTGCAATCATCGTATCGATCACCGCCCGGCGTGAGTCGGGGTTATCGCGATCCACGTACAGATTACCTGCCGCCTCGGTGATACGCCCCACCAGCCACCAGTCCTTCACCTGCACCTTGGCTACGGAATGCACAGGAAACAGTGCAGGAATACCCACATCTTCCAGTGCCGAAGGATGATTGGCAATCAGAATATAGTGCTCAGGCAGGGCCGAGACATTTTTTTGATGCAGGCGCAGATCCACCCTCAGTGCGCGCACAAAACTGCGGCACCAGAAACGAAACAGCGTGAAATAAACACGGCTGCCGCGTAGTTTGCGCAAGTGGCTCAGCCCGTTCATGACGAGAGTAAATACGGCCAGTTCCACACCATTGATGATGAAATAAATGAATTTTCCCAGTGACTGGATCATATGAATGCTGTGTTGTTTGGTGTCATTGGATTATTGGTTAACGTCCCCTGGTGCTGTGAACGGCTCTTTTCGGAGAATACTTAACTTTCAGCGTATGACCGGGTGATATGACCATTGCTGTTTGCACCGGGGTGCGTGCAGACAAGGATAGAATGACTCAAAATCATCCTCCCGGAAACTGTTGTTTCATCCTGGAATCCATGCATATTGAAACATTTTTTTCCTGAGGCGAGTTTCGTTACTCTACTAATCCGCTAAGCGAAACTTCTTTCGGTGGGTTCAGCAGGTGCAGGCGACGGGTGAGTTCGATGATAATGTTTTGTACCCGTTGGTCTGCTGCATCTTCAGACATGGCCAGGCGTTGGGCGCGATGGTGTCGCCGTAAGGATTGTACAGCATGCCGGGCGTGTTGTTGCAGGTGTTGCTGTTCGATGTCGATGGCGGAGCGGCTGAGCAGAATGTTGCCGTCAGCCAGCGAGGCAGCCCAGGGGCCACGAGTGGAATTCACCACATAGAGACTGGGTTCGACACGGGTGTCATCCCAGGTGCGCAGGAGGTTGGCGAATACGCGCTGGGCGCGGGCGGCACCAGGGTCTTTTTCAGAACTGACTACGTAGGGTTTCCAGTAGCTGATGGTTTGCTGCTGGTCGCGTTGTTGTGTCTGCTGTTCCGGCTTGTGTTCCGGTTTGGCCATGGCCGTGCTGCTGCATAGCAGAGCCAGACAGGCGAACCACCATTTGTTGTTCATGATTCGTTCCGGTTTTTTGTGTGCGTTGTGTTTATTTTGGGCATAGGTCAATTGGACGGGAAAATAAGGTGTGATTTGAATTTGATTATGGGTCAGGGGGTGTTGGCACCATAACCGTCAGGCTAAGCAGGCTTGTTCATTTATTGATAGGGGTCATGGTGGAGCCGCTGCGCTTGTTCCACCCTACGATTTTATCCTGTGTTGAGCCTAAATTCCGCAGTTGACCGCTTAGTTGGGTAGGGTGGAACAAGCGCAGCGGTTCCACCAAACGGGAACAAAGATGCCTTCAACCTGGTATTTATCGGCTTATTTTTTAGCTTGACGGCTATGGTGTTAACACCTCTCATCGAAAGCGGAGCCGAAATAAGATTTCAAATACTGCATTTGTTCGTGTCATTTGAATCTCAGGTTGAACATAACCCATGCAAATTTTCTGGCCAAGTGCGTGGCACAGAAAGACAGGGTCCGACCAGTGTGTATCCCAATGGTTCCGATTGGACTGGCGCTTTTGATTTGACGTTTATACCCTAGCGGTAACTAGATGTTGCGATACCTGCCCGGTTTCATAGGCAGGTATCTTCTTATTTTGATTCAGATTTAAGCACACCCGAACACTTATAAACCATGCAGATAAAAGGTGTAAGGCGGGTGTCTGACTGCTTATATCAAGTTATGATTTTGATTTACGGATAAGATATGTAACCATTCAGGCTGGACGACGTAGTTGAACAGTCTAACGGCGTGTAGAGTGTGTTACATTTTGTGGCCAACACCACTGAAAGTAGGCGCTTTGCGTATCGTACATATAATGTACGAGAGCGGCCGGACGCATAATGCACTGTGCGTGTGGTTGCAGTGACTTACCTGACCGGTGAATTTTCCAGATCCATAAAACATGATGCTCAGCAACATGTTAATGCGTCCCCTCAGCGGTCAACTGCGGAATCCAGATTCAATATCCCGCTATAAATCAGCACCTGATTACGCTTGTTTATATTTTTTCCCGGGAAAATTTTGAGGAATTTGCATATTTATCAGAGGCAAAGATCATGCGTACAGGGACAGTATTCAGCGGGCTTGTCGTGCTTGCCATCGTTATACTGGCGGGTTGTGGGAAAGATAACTCTGCTTCTTCGCCAGATATCAGTAATGTCATCCTTGGCGGCAGCGCAGTAAAGGGCATTATCAATCTTGGTAACGTGGTCGCCGAAGAGCTGGATGCCAGCGGCAGAGCCATTGCCCGGGTAGGCAGTACCACTACCGGTATCGATGGTGGTTACAGGCTCACCGTGGATAAAAATTATAAAGGCGGACCTATTCGGGTCACTGTCAGTGCTGATGCCAATACCCGGATGAAGTGTGATGTGCCGGCAGGTTGCGGAGTGCGCGCAGACGGCATCATGGATAGCAATAATGCGATTGATTTTGGCGAATGGTACAAGCCCGGTAGTTTGACGATGGTTGCATTGGTTGCCGAGGCCGTTACCGGTGACAGCCTCACTGTCAACATCACACCTTACACCCACCTGGCGGCCAGTCGCGCCATGGAGGCACCCTCGTTGGACGCGGCCGGGATCTACAACGCCAATTCTGAAGTGTCCAATTTGCTGGGTGGCGTCGATATTCTCAAAACCGAGCTTCTGGATATCACTGATGATGATATGGTGAAGGGCGGCTCTGCGGTGGAAATTATCTATGCCGCTTTCTCATCGGCGATTGCTACCCTGGCGGATACGTCTGCTGGCAGTCCGGATGTTAATGGTGTACTCGCTGTTCTGTCAAATTCATTCATTGGCGGCACGATTACCGCTGATGACGAAGGCATGGACGACAGCATCATTTCTTTACAGGAAATCATTGACGGGACGCGCAGCGTTCTTCGTCGAAAGGGCATCGCTGTTGAAACATCAGGGAGAATCACTAAGTTACAGATAAGCGTCGATGAGGCCACTGCGACTGGCAGCAGCATTATTGACCCGAAGCCCAGTCCCATCACCGGCAGCTCTGCGCTGGCCAGAGTGAAAGCCTTTATAAGTGATATGCGTACCTGGGGATTCGTTATCAAGGAAGAGGGCCGAGCTGAACGCAGTGCGCTTATGCAACAGGCGGGTATGGCAGCCATGGCTGCGAATGCAAGCCACAAGTTCCTGACGGGGCCGGCTTTTTCAGGCGCGTTTGATGCCATCGGGCAGAGTTTTTCGGACGGCCTTGTTTATGGCAACCTGAGTGATTTCACCGTAGGGTCGCCGGATGACCCACAATTCAGTGCCGGTACTATCACCAATGCGGCAGGTATTATTACTGTTATCAACGGAGTGATTAACGGTGTCACGGTTAATATGACGGTGCAATTACCTGCTGACGGGATAACGGCATCCAGCTTCACGCTGGGTATTGTTTCTGCCAGTTTGCGCAGTGTAGCGACGGACATTGACATCAATAATGGCACCATTACGCTGAATACCGCAGAGCCATATACCGTTAACTGGATGCCAAGTGATTTGAGCACCGATCTTGTTCCCCGTATCTCGTACGGCTCCATCAATCTGGATATGGCATTGACACAGAAACTGGATGCCACGGGTGTACCGATAGCGGCACCGGTGACTTTTGCGGGAAGTCTGGCTGTTACGCTGGCAGAGCCTGTAGACAGTAATTTTGGTGGTGCCTGGGTCAGGTCCAATTCTCTGGTGATGAATGGCAGTATCAGCGATACCGCCGGTAATCGTCTGGATGCGCATCTCGTGGGCAATACCATCGGTATTAATGGCGGTCTTGCCAGTGGCTTTTTACCGCTGGGTCCGCTGTCAAGGGGGAGCGTGGGCCTGTCTTTCAAACTGCAACTGGCCGGTTTGCCAGAAGCCTCCGTCAATATGAGCAGTAGTCGAGCCGGGTTTTATGAGGATGGTGCCACGACCATTGTTGTCAACTACGGTTTACGACAGATTGTTATAAATACCAGATACACCGGTATGAGCAGCATCTCCACGGCGAACGTAACGGGCAGTGTCACCATCACCAATCAGGATGGTGTCAGTATGACCATGGAGAATGATTTTAAAATTTCGCCCGGACACATTGTGCTTAATGGTCAAATGTATGGAACCATTGTCCATTTGAATAATGGGTTGTCGAAAATTATCTACACCGACGGTACCTTTGAAGTTTTGTAGTGTTTACGGTTTCAATACCCGGTGATGTTTAAAAGCAGGTGTTTTTAGCGCTTGAATCACATTAAAGAAATATCCAAATGACGGGCGATATTTTTGCCGGAAAGTGCTTGTTGCGGGTGTGACAGGGAGCTGTCAAACGGCACAATACCGAGGCAGTTGCCTGGCAGCCGCTGTTTCAGAGTCATGATGTTTTCGGTTACGCAAACCATGTCTGCACATGGCATGTTGCCAACCCAGGCTGTGTGTTGCAGGCCGTGTGCAGCAATGCTCTCCGCGGTGAGCAATGCATGATTCAGGCAACCCAAACGTAAGCCCACTACATTGATGACCGGCAATCTCAGCGCGGCTGCAAGATCAGCCATGGTTTCATTTTCATTCAGCGGCACTTGCCAGCCACCGGCACCTTCAACAATCACCACATCGGCTTGCGCCGCCATTTTTTCGTAAGTACGACAAAGGGGCTCAATGTGCAGGACGATGTTGTTCTGTGCCGCGGCGATATGCGGCGCAATAGCGGCCTCAAAAGCATAGGGGTTAACGACATCGTAAGGTAGCGCAAGGCTGGCCTGTTGCATAAGTTGTACAGCGTCACTGTTGCGCAAACCCGCTGCTGTTTTTGTGCAGCCTGCTGATACGGGTTTCATTGCAACAACACGTAAGCCCTGTTGTTGCAATGCTGCCATCAGACCCAGTGCGATGGTGGTTTTCCCCACATCGGTGTCGGTGCCGGTGATAAAAAACCCTTTAGCCATTAGCGGCGTATACCAGGGTTCATCGGATTAACGGGCATGCTGACAGTAACCTCGTTTTTACCGGCAAGCGGTGCCCATGCGTGTCCGTAGACCACCTCGTAGGTCACCGGAAGGCTGCCATGGCGGCGCAGTTTTTCATAGGCAGCGGCCATATTTTTCAAACGTGTTTTTCCGGTTAGCGTGTGGCGGCGTTCGTTGGCCATGTTGTGTGCGCCCAGGGTTTTGAGTTCACGCATCAGTTGATAAACATCAGGATAAGTGAGGGTAAAATTTTCCACGTCCATCACCGGGTCAGCCAGATTGGCGCGCAGCATGGCATCACCAATGTCGTGCATATCGACGAAGTCATGTACATGCACGGCCTCACTGGCATCGGCGTCCGCCACCTGCCAGCTTTGGCGTAATTCTTTCAGTGTATCCGGACCAAAGGTGGAAAACATCAGCAGCCCGCCAGGTTTGAGCACTCGCCGAAACTCAGCAAAGGTATGTTCAAGGTCATCACACCATTGCAGGGTGGCGTTGGAAAAAATCAGCTCAATACTGTGGTCAGCAATGGGTAGATGTTCAGCATCGGCACAAATATAACTGTTTTTAGTTGTCCATTTATTGAGTTGTTTGTGCAGCCAGCCGTTACGTTGTCGGGCGTATTGCAACATGCGGGGGGCAAGGTCCAGCGAAAGGATATGTGATTTTTTATATCGTCGCCCCAATGCCTGAGAGCACACGCCAGTGCCTGCGCCTACATCCAGTATGCTGCCGGGTTTAAGCCTGACCAGTTCCAGTCGCTCAAGAATGCGCTCACCGATTTCACGTTGCAATACCGCAACATCATCGTAATGTTCAGCGGCAGTATCAAACGATTGACGCACACGCGACTTTTCCAGTTTGTGTAAAGGGTTTTGTGAAGGTGTATTGGTTATCATTTGTTGTACGGCAAAAAATCAGGACAAAAAGGCGATGAGTGTTTGCAGAAACTCATCCGGGTGTGACAAAAAAGGCGCATGTCCTGCGCCGGGAATAACTGATAGACGGGCATCAGTCATCATATCCCGGGTTTTTTCTGCGGCTCTGCGCCGAAACAATGCATCGTGCTCTCCGCTAATCAATAATGTGGGACAGGTGATTTTTGCCAGTTCGGGACGCAGGTTTGTGTGGCGCAGAATCGCCAGCCCGGCTTCCAGTGCAGCAGGTTGCGGGTTGCCATGACGAAACATCCGTTCGCGCAGGATGTGTTGTTGCTCGCGGACGTGTTCACTGCCCATGGCCTGAATAGCGATAAAGCGTTTAATGGTTTGCTGATAGTTTTGTTTGAGATCACGGGCAAAGCCGTCCAGCACTTCGGCGTCAGTGCCGTCGGGCCAGGTGTCGTCGCGCACAAATTGCGGCGCACTGGCAACAAGCACGAGCTTGCGAATGTTAACCGGGTTATTCAATGTCAGTTGTGTGGCGATCATGCCGCCTAATGACCAACCGGCGAGCATGGCATTTCGGGGAACAAAAGGCTCAATGCTTGCGGCCAGATTTTGCAGACTGTAATCCGCAAGACTGTCCAGGCTGCGTCCATGACCCGGCAGGTCGAGCAGGGTGACGCGAAATTGTTTCGTGAGTGCGGGCAGAATACCTTCCCACACATCTGCATTCATTCCCCAGCCATGTAGCAAGACAACATCAGGCCCGTTACCGAGTGTTTGTGTGAAAAGATTCATGGCATTATTTTCTGTGTGCTGGCATCCAGTGCATCAAGTAACTGGTCAACCTGTGCAGCAGTATGATTGGCACACAACGTGATGCGTAACCGGGCACTGCCTGCGGGCACTGTGGGTGGTCGAATGGCTCTAACCAGAATTTGATGCTCTTGTAACAGCGTTTCACTCAAGGCCATCGCCTGTTTGCTATCGCCGACAAGCAATGGCTGAATAGGGGTTTGTGAGGCCATTAATGTCAATCCCAATTGTTCCGCGCCACGGCGAAATTGCTGGATGAGTGAAGCGAGTTTTTCGCGTCGATCATCAGCGGCACGTAATAGGCCAAGGCTGGTATGTGTTGCCACGGCAATTGCGGGTGGTAGTGCTGTGGTGTAAATATAACTGCGCGCCTGTTGAATCAGAGTTTCAATCAATGCTTCACTGCCAGCGATAAAAGCACCGAATGTGCCGAAGGCTTTGCCCAGCGTGCCCATCAGTATGGGTACCTGGTTCTGGTCCAGTGCAAAGTGGTCAATTGTACCGCGTCCCTGTTTGCCGATAATGCCTATTCCATGGGCATCGTCCACCATCAACCAGGCATGATGTTGCTGTGCCGTTACGGAAAGTGCAGGCAAGGGTGCGAGATCACCGTCCATGCTGAACACGCCGTCGGTGGCGATGAGTCGGCGTTTGTTGTGTGCAGCGTGTTTTTGCAGGTGCTTGTCGAGCGAATGAACATCAGCATGTCGATAACGTTGCAAGCGTGCGCCAGACAACAGACCGGCATCGATCAGAGAAGCATGGTTGATACGGTCTTCCAGTATGGCATCGCCTTTGCCCGCTAAGCTGGTAATCACGCCCAGGTTGGCCATGTAGCCGGTGGAAAATAACAGTGCGCGCGGACGGCCTGAAAAATCAGCCAGTTCTTCTTCCAGGGCATGATGGGCACGACTGTGGCCATTGATAAGATGCGACGCACCGGCACCGACACCATATTCATCGGCACCGCGTTTCAGTGCGGTAATTATTTCCGGGTGATTGGCAAGGCCGAGATAATCATTGCTGCAAAAGTTGAGCACGCTGCCATCATCTAACGATAAGCGGGAGCCTTGTGGGCTGGTTACGATACGGCGTTGACGATAGAGGGACTGTTCGCGACGTTGCTGTAACGCTGGCGAGAGGGTTTCCTCCAGTGATTGTTGGCTTGTCATTTTTAATGCGTCAGCATAAGAATCTAATGTGAGTTAAGTGCAAAAATACGCTGTTTTAAGAATTGCCGGGTATTTAACACAAAGATCGCAAAGGATGCAGAGAAAAACACGAAACACTTTGCGTCCTTTGCGCCTTTGCGATCTCTGCGTTTATAACACGTTACTTGTCCGGGAGTTTAGGTTTAATCTCCTGGATTCCAGCTAAAAATATACCGGAATGACGGTGTTTTCAGGGTGTAGGCCGGGTTAGTTGGCTGCACGACGTTGCTGTGTATCACCACGCACACGTAACTTCAAATCATCAAACATTTTCAGGTCATCATCCACACTGCGACCGCTGGTGGTAAGGTAATCACCGATCATCACACCGGATGCACCCGCCATAAAAATCATCGACTGCATATCACCGAGAAACTGGCGACCACCGGCAATGCGAATTTCAGCTTTGGGCAACAAGTAACGAAACACCGCAATGCTTTGCAAAATTTCATAAGCCGAAAGTGGTTCGCGATCAGCCATGGGAGTGCCTTCTTGCGGGCTGAGAAAATTCAGCGGTACGGATTCCACATCGAGGTCTCGCAATTGCACGGCCAGTTCGATGCGCTGGTCGAGGCTTTCACCCATACCCAGAATACCGCCCGCACAAACACGAAGCCCGGCATCACGGGCATGACGAATAGTGTCGATGTTTTCCTGATAGCTGTGTGAAGTACACACATTGTCAAAAAAGCTCTCGGCAGATTCCAGGTTGTGGTGGTAATTTTCCAGGCCCATATCTTTCAGTTCGCTGGCTGTGCTTTCCGTGAGTACACCAAGGCTGGCACAGCGACCGATGTCAGAGTTTTTATCCATTGCCGAAAAATACTCCCCCAGTTTTTGGCGCTCTTTGTCAGAGCGCATGCCCCAGCCCTTGGAAACCACCCCGAAGTCGCTGGCTCCCCATTCGCGGGCGCGTTGCGCCTGTCGGGTCAGTTCGTTACTGTCGATGAATTCGTACACAGGTGCGAGGGTATTTTTGTGGTGGCCGCTTTGGGAGCAAAAGGAGCAGTTTTCCGAACAATTGCCGGAGCGCACATTGGAAATGGCGCAGACCTCGATTTCATCACCGCGATGGGTTTTGCGAATGCGGTCGGCACCCGCCATCAACCAGGGCAGGTAATCGTGATGCAGACTGATGAGCCACTGGCCTTCAGAGGCGCTGGCTTCATCGCCATCAAGCACCCGGTGAGTGATGTCATCAATGCGTTGGTAAGTAGCGTTATCCATGGGGGCTCCGGTGTTGTTGGTCGTACTGTGTGGCTGAGATAAGTCGAGGGGGCATTTTAGTTGCTGGCAATCAACTGTCAACCAGGAGAGTGGCAGAAAGTGAACAAATGGACAATAAATGTACAGGTTTGAATGGTGAGCACTCGGCTTTTTTCTGTGTTCTATTGGGCGTGAATACACAGTGGAATGGTTTAAGATCCCATACAGTCATAGCCATTAAGTTTACAAAAGCGGTGTGCTTGGGGGGGAAGCTCACTGTCAACGTGCAATCAATAGAAAACCCGTTTGACTTAGGGTCGCTCGAACAATAACTGTCATTTTTGTATGAAGGAAGTCACCCTAAAACTTGAAACCACCGGGCATTGACCTTCGTCAGTGTGGCGTTAACACTCCATCAATTTTCGATAAAGTTGTTTGTT
>JALSGT010000117.1 GCA_026982555.1 Chromatiales bacterium | reverse complement strand
CGCCGGGAGTATGAGTACCCCATTCCATTGCGTGATGCCCATGAATTGCTGGATTCCCTGGCCGATGGTCCGCTTATTGAAAAAAAGCGGTATCATGTGCAGCATGATGCACATGTATGGGAAATCGATGTCTTTATGGGCGATAATGAGGGGCTGGTGGTGGCCGAAATTGAACTGGCAAGTGAGGATGAGGTTTTTTCCCGGCCGGCATGGCTGGGTGAGGAAGTTTCGGCAGATGCCCGTTATTACAATGTCTGCCTGGTTCGGCATCCCTACAAAAAGTGGTAAATCCCTGAGCCCGTTTCCGGTTTTGCGTTTCATATTAGTCTTCAGTATTTTTATGCTGCCAGCTTGTGCGCCAGTGTCTGACAGCACACTGCGTATCGGTCTTGCCAGTGCGCCGGTCACCCTGGACCCCCGTTTTGCCACCGATGCCACATCCAGTCGTGTTAATCGGCTGTTATATGCACGACTGGTGGAATTTGATGAACGGCAACTGCCTGTGCCGGGCATTGCCCGTTGGGAAATGATCAGCTCCACACATTATCGCTTCATTCTGCATGCGGCCGATATTGGCCGTATTTTTTCCGATGGCAGCCGCCTGACCGCACAAGATGTAAAGGCGACCTACGACGCTGTACTCAATCCGGACAACGCATCACCACACCGTGCCACTCTGTCCATGATTAAGCGTATTGATACGCCGAATGACAACACTATTGATTTTTATCTGGACAAACCTGATTTATTGTTTCCGGGCTATTTGGTTATCGGCATTCTGCCCGCATCAAAAATTGCTGCACAGCATCCTTTTAATCAACAACCTGTTGGTAGTGGCCCGTTTCACTTTGTCGCCTGGCCGGAAACAGGGCGACTGCAATTACAGCGGCAGCGTGACCAGCAAAATATCAGTTTTATCCGTGTCAGCGATGCCACTGTGCGTGTACTCAAATTACTGCGTGGTGAACTGGATATGCTGCAAAATGACTTATCGCCGGAATTAGTGACTTTTTTACAAAACAAACCCGATATTAATGTTACCCGTACACGCGGTTCCAATTTCACCTACCTGGGATTTAATCTGGATGATGATATTACCGGTCAACAGGATGTACGCCGGGCCATTGCTTTGGCTATTGACCGGAAAAAAATCATTCGCTACGTCATGGGAGGGGCAGCACGTCCGGCCAGTGCGCTGCTGCCGCCTAATCACTGGGCTGGAAACCCCGCTTTGCCTGACATTAAATATGATCCTGATGCAGCGCGATTCTTGCTGGCTAAACATGGCTACAGTCTGGAACGCCCGTTAAGCATTACCTACAAGACCTCCACTGACGCCTTTCGTGTGCGCCTGGCCACGGTGTTGCAAAGTCAGCTCAAGGCTGTGGGTATTAATGTGGATTTGCGGAGTTATGACTGGGGGACATTTTACGGCGACATCAAAGCCGGTAATTTCCAGATGTTCAGTTTATCGTGGGTAGGTATAAAGACACCGGATGTTTTTCGTTATATTTTTCACAGCGACTCAGTACCACCCAATGGGGCAAATCGGGGACGCTTTCAGGATAACACTGTGGACCATCTAATTGCGGTAGCAGGCAAGGCGGTGACCCTGGAGTCGCAAGGCATAGCCTATGGAAAACTGCAACAACGGCTATTGGAAACCTTACCTTATGTACCTCTGTGGTATGAGGATCATGTGTTTATTTCACGCAAGGGGATTAGCGGTTACAGGCTTGGGCTGGATGGGAACTATGATGGTTTGCGGACTGTTCAGATGAACGTGAATTAGCAATGTGTTTCTAAACAAGCACTTTGTTTAAAATTTGTTGTAATTTCACAAATTCAGAGGAGGTCAGTTTAGTCCCGAAGTTTTCTTGTATAGAACGGCTATATACCGGCCAGATTTTTTTCATTATTTTCACACCCTCGCCGGTGGGTGTGGTGTCGTTGTATCCCGGCCTGTGTTGTAGACGCAAAGGTTGCAATATTTTATCTTTTCCTTGCAACCTTTGCGTCTTTATATTACGTACTCCTGTGTATCCTATCCGCTATTATCAACAACCCGAATATCTTTCAGGTATTCAATAAGTTGATACCGTTCTTCTTTTGATAACCCTCTTCCAATCACACCTTTTCCAGGTGTGTTTGAGAACTCATGCCCTTTATTTGAATTACCGGTGATTGTGGTATCAAGCTCAAAAAACCCTTTTGCTTTGATCATTTTATAGCCCATTTTTTTAGTATCGTAATCAAGGCTGCCAAGGTAAAACTTTTTGGGTCTTTCCTCGACAGGAGACAATAACGTGTAAATATTGGGTACCGATCCATTGTGCAAAAAAGGTGCTGTTGCCCATATGCCATTTAGCGGTCTGGCTTTATAGGCAAAGGGTGCCCGCAGACAGTTTTTCCGATAACCATTCATTTTTTCCTGTTGTGGTATCGGTGTGTTGTGGGTTTTGTACCAGTAATTATTGACACTTTGTACCGTGGCTCCTAATGAAAGCGAGAAAAGTTGTGCCTTTCCATCAGTGACAGTAACAGGCTTGCAGTCGGTACTTTTTGAACCGAAATAGACAGGGTTGTTTTTTGTAAACCATTTTTTATTTTCCAGATAAACACGAGTGTTTAATCCGATATTGGTTGTATCCACTTTTCGGTTTATTAAAACCAGCGCTTCCTGCGGGTCGGTGCCAATGTAATTAATATCGACAATGGGAAGGTCAAGATAGCTCAGGTTTCTTTCATCCGGTTTTGTCCAATAGGTATCAGACCAGAACTTTTCGCTGTCCATGGGAGGTAAATGACATCCCTGACAAAGTTGGGCATATAGTCTGGCCCCCTGAGCATGTTTTTTCCGGTTTATTTTACCAAAAATATCTTCACGCCATTGAGGGGGTTGCAGGCCATAGAATTTCTTGTTTTTTGTGGGTGGCGTGGTACCACCCAGTAACGATTCCATCCAGAATAAGTTATCCAGTTTTACCGATGAGTCAAAATTATTGGGGGAATTCTGGTCGAGTGTTACATAGGCTGCCACACCCAGTGCCTCACCTGCGTTACGGATCATCGGACCCATAATGGAAGCGTCGTACTGAACCCAGAGGAACCACGATGTGTTCCAGAGATAGGGATAATTAACGGGTGCATCGGTTTTGACAATGTTTTTTAAATTACCGGTGTCTGAACCAAATACAGTATTACCAATCCGGTTTAGTGCATCCAGTCGGGTAAAGCCTTCAGCGGTGGATTTTTTTCTGTCTTTAATGATATCCCGGATTATTTTTATACGGTTTCTAAAAGGGTGCTCTTTGATATTTTTTCGGGCTTTATCGCGTAAACCGGCCAGCTGTAATTCCGCCGGTTTGACAATGCTCTGTAACTGGTTTTTAAGTGTATGTCTCAATGATTTCCGAAGGTTTTTTCGATTAATTTTGGTGTTTGTAACGCCAAGAATACGCTGGGAAAAACGTAAAAATTTAGCCTCATCCACATAGGTTTCGATTAACGCAACGGCGAGAACACCGATGAACTCAGTCAGGTTGGTCATGGCAGGTCCGCCGTCATAACGCACTGATGTATTATTGACTCTCATCTGGCCGGTATGACAGGCTGCGCAAGTTAAACCAATGGCATTAAAGGTGGTTTTTGAAATGGCAGGATTGGTTACATTATAGTCAATAGAAAAGCCAACCGGTAAACCCGCCTGATTATAAGGTGTCACTTCACCAGTAATAAAACCCAGACGGGAGAGATACCCGTTTTCAATAATCAGTCCTTTGGTGCCAAATAGTTTGAAACCGGGCTGTTCAAGTGCCGCAAACCATTCGTATGGGATAGGTAAAGTCATGGTCCCCTGACTGGTGTGGTGAAATTTCTGTCGTTCCTGTTCCGTCCAGCCCTGTTCGAGCCATGTAATATTGTTGCTGGTGGGCATGGTGGGAATTCTTGCACATCCACTCATAAAAATGATAAATCCTATCAGTATTATGTTTTTCATCCGTGAATTTCCCTGTTTTTGGTATGACGTTTTATATGCTATATCCGGCAGGTAATACGATACATGCACTATGCATCGATATCGTTTTTTATAAAAAATGCGTAATTATTTCGTATGCGGAGTGGTTGACTTTTGTCCTGTATCAGGATGTTGAGTCGTTTGGGTGCATATCGAAAAACGAACTATAGACCAGGAATAATGCAATTCAAGAATGCTTTCCTATAAATACCTGATTACCATAATCCTCAGCCCGTTTTAGACGCTGTGGGGTATGGGTAGTGTTCTCGCTGCAACATAGACCAATCCTGGTCGTATGTCTTCCAATTTAAAATGAGGATTAAACCTAAATTCCGCCGTTGACCGCTTCGAGGGTGTATTCACATTTTGATCAATAGCCTGTTGAGTGGTTTTGGCGTATTCACGGGTTGAGTGAGTCGCTACGACTTGTATAGCACGTTGCCTTTTGCATCTGGTCGCGTTGCTCATCGTCGCCATAGCGGGCTATTGCTCTTCATCGCGCCTTGCCAGCCACAACATTCAACGCACGCTACAGGCCGTTCAACTGCGGATTTTAGGTGAAAGCGATAACAAAACTCTCAAGAGTGGCACTGTCAGGACTCCCCCTGTGATAATGGCTGAAAAACAGAGGGGGGTATAGCCGTCAGAGCCAAGCTCTACCCGGAAAGAGGGTGAAGCTGGAGTCTTACCGGCTTTTTGTTCTGCTCTCTTCAATGCAGAGTAAAGCGGTAGGGTGGAACAAGCGCAGCGGTTCCACCAATGGGCGATAAGAAACAACAAATAGCCTCTGTGCCCACTGATCAAACCTTGATGTCCCTGTCCCGTTTGGTGGAACCGCTGCGCTTATTCCACTCTACACGGCTTAGTCTGACGGTGTTTTCAATAAAGTAAAGGCACCATACGGATTCACATTTATGCAGTATGGCATCAATTCCGCTTCAGTTTTCTTCTGGCCTGCTGTGGTGTCAGTCGGGCCACCTGCGTCAGTGCTTCCAGCGTGCGTTGGCGAAGCGTGAGTTTGCCGCTGCTATTTTCCCAGTTACTGACTGTTGGTGAGCTTACGCCGACTAACGTGGCAAATTGCGAGCTGTTCATTTCAAACTGTTTGCGCAGGCGACGGACGGCTGCTGCTGTGGGCGTGAATGCCCGTTTTTTCTTGATGGTACCTTTCTTTTTGATTGCTTTTTTCTTCATTTTTATTTTCACCCTTTTATGTTTAATTGTTTTTTTCTTTACTGCCTGTTTTTTACGGCGTGGTTTGACGGGTTCGTCCATCTCGACATCAAACAGGCTGGAAAGGTCTGCTGTTGCCAGTCGCCGTTTTCCTTTTCCGGCTGTTGCTGATGTAATATCCAGTTCCGCAGTGATCAAGGCTTCCTGATCGACATTGCGCAGCAGAAAAATCAGTTCAGGCTGGTGGTCCAGCCTGGTACCCACACCATAAAGGACGGCGGCTATATGTTTGCACATATCGGCCCAGTCCGGGCAGTCGCAGTCGAGTTTTATTTCGCGCGGCTGAGGAAAGAGTCCGCCCTTCGGGTCAGTGATGATTTTCATCACGTTATCCGATAATTGTCCCTGCAACAGTTCCAGTATGGAGCCGATTTGTCCGGCGCATTGCTCACGCACTTTTTTCCATTTCTTTGCCGGTAGCGGGGTGATATCAATGGTGATGTTGTAGAGCTCTGATCCGCTGACGATGGCTTCGATACGGCCTTTTGATATGGCGAGATGACATACCGAGCCATTACGGACATAGGTGCGCCCGCGTGGCAGGCGGTTTTCGTAATCGCTGAATTGTTCCAGATGATCACACCATGCCTTACCCCAGAATGTGTGCGCGATCTTGCGTCCTTCGGTTTTTATGGGTTCAGTTTTCAGCCCCTTTTTGCTTAACTTTTGCATTTCTTTTTCGGCCTTGGCGCGCCGCTGTGCCACGGGTACATATTTGGGCCATCTGCCATAACCGCCATAAGCCATTTATTTTTCTCCTTTTTTCATTTGATCAAACCTGCGTTTTCTCAATGTCGAGTGAAACCAGATCCATCAGTGCCTCGTTGTTCATTTCGGTTAGCAGTGTCTCGGCACTGCCTTCCAGAATATCCGTGGCGAGGGCTGTTTTTTCATTAATCAGTTCATCAATTTTTTCTTCTATGGTTCCCTGACAGACGAACTTGTGGACCAGTACATTTCTTTTTTGGCCGATACGAAAGGCGCGATCCGTGGCCTGGTTTTCGACAGCGGGGTTCCACCAGCGGTCAAAGTGGATGACGTGCGAGGCCTGTGTCAGGTTAAGGCCGGTTCCGCCCGCTTTGAGCGAGAGTACAAAAAACGGGGGGCCGGCCTCGTCCTGAAAACGCTCAACCCGTTTTTGCCGTTGTTTGACCGGGGTGCCGCCGTGCAGAATCAGACCTGGCTGGCCAAATTGTTGTGCCAGAAAATCGGCCAGTGGTGCGGTCATTTCACGGAACTGGGTAAATACCAGCAGCTTCTCCTGGCGTGAGGCGATTTCTTCACAAAGCGCAGCCAGGCGCTGAAATTTTCCGCTCTGTTTGGGATTATATTCGCCATCGCCCAGCAGTTGCGACGGGTGGTTACAAATTTGTTTGAAACGCATCAGGCTGGAAAGAATCAGACCGCGTCGTTTCATACCTTCCAGCTTTTCGATGGCATTTGCCAGCTCGGTGACGGCGCGCTGGTAATGTGCGGCCTGAATTTTGCTAAGGCCGCAATAAGCGGAAAGTTCAGTTTTTTCCGGCAGGTCACTGATAATGGCGCGGTCTGTTTTCATCCGGCGCAAAATGTAGGGGCTGACCAGGTTGCGCAGTGGTGCATATTGGTCGTGTTCGCGGTTGGCGAGTGATTTCACGAATCCCGTGAAACGCTTGGCCGATCCCAGCAGGCCGGGGTTGAGAAAATCGAACAGTGACCAGAGATCCGAGAGACGATTTTCTATAGGCGTGCCGGTCAGCGCAATGCGTGCCTCGGCCCTGATTTTTTTGACGGCTTTGGTTTGACGGGAGGCCGGGTTTTTGATGGCCTGGGCCTCATCCAGCACCAGTAATTGCCAGCGGTGTTGTTGCAGCCATTCCTGGCGCATCAGTGTGCCATAGGTGGTCAAAACGAGATCGATATTGTGCAGGGCGGCGGGATCATCGGCCATGGCCGCCAGTGTTTTTTTATTGAATGTTTTGTTGAATTGGGAGCTGTGCAAAAACAGGCAGCGTAGCGAAGGTGCAAAACGTGCCAGCTCAGTTTGCCAGTTGGCCAGCAGAGAGGCGGGCAGTACCAGCAGGGCGGGGCGCTCACTGAGGCGTTTTTTCTCGACCAGCAGTAACGCGATAATCTGCATGGTTTTCCCCAGCCCCATGTCATCGGCCAGACAGGCTCCCAAACCAAGTCGGGAGAGTAACCGCAGCCAGTTTACGCCTTCCTGTTGATAGGGGCGGAGTGATGCTTTGAGTGCCTTGCCCGGATTGGCTGCCTTCATTTGCGCGGGTGAACGCAAATCTTCCAGTTGTGAAGAGAGCCATTTGCCGGGCTGGACAAAGGACCATTCACGGCTTTCTTCTATCTTGTCGTGGCTCAGGTCGGCAGGCGCACCCGCCAGCAGGCGCATGCCTTCCGCAAAGGTGAGGCCACCCGTGTCTGCCTCTGCTTCCACCTTTTGCCAGTGAGCCAGCACCTCGTTCAGTTTCTCCTGATCCACCTCAACCCACTGGCCTCTGATAAATGTCAGTCCATTTTCTGCGGTCAGCAGTTTTTTCAGTTCGGCCTTGCTGAGTGATTCATCGCCCAGGGCGATGTGAAGTTTGAAATCCAGCAGTGAATCCGCGTTGAAATTTTTCTTTTTACTCTCACCAATGGTGATGCCGATACGGGGCCGACTGCGTTTTTTCCACCAGTCCGGCAAACGCACCACTACGCCGCATTGCTCGTACAGCGCCGCATCCTTAAGAAACGGGTACGCTTCGGCGGGAGTCCAGGCCAGTGGATGATAAAGATCACCCGTATCAACCAGCTCTTTGATTACAGGGCTGGATTCGGCGGCGAGCTGCACGGGCGACAACAGGCGGATCAATGCCTTTTTATTTTTGGTTCCCGCATATTCCTGCAAGGCGCGGCTGAGGGGTTGATGACGAACGCGACCCTGTGCCGACAGCTCCTGTGCATAAGTTGCCATGAACGCGAAGGGATAGTCCGGGTCATTTTTGTTTTCCGCCAGATGAAAGCAGACGCGGCCTACCTGATGCCAGTGTGGTGCATTTTTATCAAGAAAAGCGCCAAGCCCACCGAATGTCTGAATCTGTTCACAGACCCAGTTGTCCAGTGTGTCACGAAGATCCTGTAGCACCTCGGCGGAGAGATATTCGGCTCCACGCATGGGCGGGGCACTGAGCAGGAGAGGGCCGGTTTCACCATCGGTGAAGGGCTCGATGGGGTCAGGCCGGTGTGCTTCCACCGGGGTTTGCAGGCAGCGTTCACTTAAGTATTGGCGGGTAAAATTGCGCCAGTATTGTAACGACGGGGAGAGACCTGCATGGTTTTTTAGGGTGGCGAGTGCAAACAGTCCTTCGCCGACACTGCGTGAAAAGGCCTGCTCGATGGTGGCGGTTTGTCCCTTATTATCTGTTGTATCATTATCAGCCGTTGCTGGTGAAAAACCGCGCAGATGTCCGGAGGGCAACAGGCCGATATCGAAATAACTTACATTCTGCTCAGTCTGCGGCCTTGGCACTTGTTGAAACGCTCTTGAAGGTGTTGGTCATCGGGAGTGGGAAGAGTAAACATCCCACCTTTCAAATTCAACAGCTGTTTCACAGCGGGTACCCCCGTTACACCGGCTGTACCCCGGCATAACGGGTGATTTGTGTTTTTTGGGGGTCGTTAAAATGCCGTATCAAACCCCAGCAGGAAATAGCCTTCTTTAGTATCGTGGCCGATACCGTCGCCGGGATTGTTATCTTTGTCTTGCAAGTCTATGTTCACCTCGATGACACCTTTGATGTTGCGCATGAAATAGTACGACGCGGTGGCGGTAAAGGTATTGAGGTCAATGCCCTCGTAAACGGTGCCACTATTGGCTAAGTCGTTGGCATCGGCATAACTGTATAACAGGGAATAGGCCCAGCGGTCGTTGTGGATGTAGTCCACGCCCGCAAAACCGCCACTCCATTCTGCGGTTTGTCCCTGTACCAGAAAATCATCCCAACGGTTTTGCAGCAGTTGCACAAACCAGAAAATCCGGTCGTTGTGATTGCCGGAGAAATCCACTCCAAGAATGTGTTTGTCGGTATTGCGTGTATCGGTTACATCCCGTTGCTCGCCGTCAAGACCAAACAGGCCTATACTCACCGGGCCTAGCTCGCCGCCAATGCGACCAAACACACTTTTTGCACTGTCATTGTCGAAGGCGCGGTCCGGACGGCCAAATCCGGGGCTGTTGATTTTGGCATTGGCTTCGATGCCATTGCCGTTGACGATGCCCAGGGCCAGCGAGAAGGGGCCGACATCGGTGTCGAAGCTTATACCGCGTTCATAAGTAATGCCTGCCATGCGGTAGGGGATGTAATCTTGTACTGTGAGCCGGATTTCACGCGGGAACATCAGGTCGGAAACCTGGAATTGTCCCAACATCATGCCGACGCCACTGCCGAATAAATCGTCATGGGTGATCCAGGCATCTTCCACGATGGTTTCGCCATTGCCCCCTTTTTCGGCGAAGATGGCGTAAAAATAGTAGCTAATGTGTTCCGATAGGGGGGAGCCCGCCAGTAGTTTGATGAGATAGGGTGCTTGAAAGTCGGAGGCAGGGTCGGCGGTAGTGGCTCCGCTAGGGTCTTGTGCTTCAGATTCGCGGACTTGTGCGTAGGCCTGGGCACGAAATGCCAGCTGTGGGAATTTCGGCAGCATCAATTGATCATCACCGGTTTCCACGCCGATCTGTTCACGCCAGTTGGGCAGGCGGATATTATCTGCCAGAAACTGTTCACCAAAGCTGTTGAGTTTTGGGAAGGCGGCATGACAGGCGATGCAGCTCATGCTGTATTGACGGGCAAAGGCCGGGTTGGCCTGGACCGTTTGCACTGCCAGTATGCCCAATATCAGCAAGGTCAGGCTCAGTGTGGTTTGTCCGGGGGAAAAGCGGTCATTAACGTTCATTAAAATCTCCCTGTGGGTAAGTGGTACCCGGAGCGTAGTTGATAAATCCTGGTTTACATTTAATTTTTGTCTGCATTACGCGAGGATGTAGGGTTTCCGCCCGCATTTCGCGTATAATCAGCGGTTTGCACACCTTAGGCCCATTTTCCGGCCTTTATTTTGAGAATAAATTGGAGTAAACCAAGCATGTCCATAGAAAGAACCTTTTCCATCGTTAAACCTGACGCCGTTGCCAAAAATCACATCGGCGACATTTATGCGCGTTTTGAAAAAGCCGGCCTGAAAATTATTGCCTCGAAAATGCTGCACCTGAGTCGTGAACAGGCCGAGGGATTTTACGCAGTGCATAAAGAGCGTCCATTTTTTAAGGATCTGGTGTCGTTTATGATTTCCGGCCCAGTGATGGTGCAGGTGCTGGAAGGCGAGGGCGCTATTCTGAAAAACCGTGAAGTAATGGGGGCGACCAATCCTAAAGAAGCCGATGCAGGGACCATTCGTGCTGATTTTGCCGATTCCATTGATGAAAATGCGGTACACGGTTCTGATGCACCGGAAACCGCCGCTGAAGAAATTGCTTATTTCTTTTCGGATGATGAGATTTGTCCGCGCACACGTTAAGTGTGTGTGGCCTGAGACGTAGCGAGCCAGCCTGATGCCGATAAAGACCAATCTGCTGAATTTGTCACGCGCGGACATGGAAGGCTTCTTCGCCGAAATGGGGGAGAAGCCTTTCCGTGCCAAGCAGGTGATTCAATGGTTGCATCAGTACGGTGTGGATCGCTTTGATGCGATGACGAACCTGAGCAAGGCTTTGCGCACCCGGCTTGACGAAGTGGCTGAAATTCGTACACCGGAAGTGTTACTGGACCAGGCTTCTGCGGATGGCACACACAAGTGGTTATTGAAGCTGGACAACGGTAATTCTGTCGAGACGGTTTTTATTCCGGAAAAAAATCGCGGCACGTTATGTATTTCTTCCCAGGTGGGCTGTGTACTGGAGTGTTCTTTTTGTTCCACAGGGCAGCAGGGTTTTAATCGTAATCTGAGTGTGGCGGAAATTATTGGTCAGGTGTGGGTGGCCAATAAGGCGTTGGGCTGGAATCCCCTGGCCAATGGTAAAAACGAGCGCATTATTTCCAATGTGGTTTTCATGGGCATGGGCGAACCGCTGCTGAATTTTGACAATACGGTCAAAACCATTGAGCTGTTGGTGGATGATTTTGCCTATGGGTTGTCAAAGCGCCGGGTGACGGTGAGTACTTCCGGAGTGGTGCCTGCATTGGCGCGCTTGAAGGAGGTGAGTGATGTTGCGCTGGCCTTGTCTTTGCACGCACCGACGGATGAGTTGCGCGATGTGCTGGTGCCGTTGAATAAAAAATATCCGTTGCGCGAGGTGCTGGATGCCTGCGCCCATTATATCAGCGGCGATACCCGGCGTAAGGTGACCATCGAGTACGTTATGCTGGATGGGGTGAATGACA
>JALSGT010000116.1 GCA_026982555.1 Chromatiales bacterium | reverse complement strand
GTCTCGGCAACACGTTCAATACCCACCAGTTTCTCACCATTTGACAACTTGATCAGTCGGACACCCTGAGTATTACGCCCCAGTACTGAGATTTCTGTCACGCGGGTACGCACTAATGTGCCACCATCAGAAATCAACATGATCTGGTCCTCATCCGATACCAGCACCGCACCCACTACGGCACCATTACGCTCACCGCCCTGAATAGAGATAACACCTTGTCCGCCACGGCCATGGCTGGGATATTGATCCACCGCTGTCCGCTTACCGTAACCGTTTTCTGTCGCGGTCAGTACACAACCTTCATCGGCAATAATCAGCGAAATCACTTTGGAATCACCCGCCAGCCTCACACCGCGCACCCCGCCTGCGGTACGGCCCATGGCACGCACATTGGATTCACTGAAACGAATGGTTTTGCCCGCACTGGTGAACAACATCACATCACGATCACCATCGGTAATATCCACACCCACCAGCTGATCGCCGTCACGCAAATCAATGGCACGAATACCGTTGGAGCGTGGTCGTGAATAATCCACCAGTGGTGTCTTTTTCACGGTGCCATTCGCTGTGGCAAAAAAGATAAATTTACCCTCTTCGTATTCACGAATGGGCAGGATGGCATTAATGCGTTCACCTTCTTCCAGCGGTAACAAATTGACGATAGGTTTACCGCGCGCAGCACGCCCTGCCTGGGGTAGTTCATAGACTTTTTTCCAGTATATTTTGCCCTGGCTGGAAAAACATAAAATGGTATCGTGGGTACTGGCAACAAACAGTTTGTCGATAAAATCTTCGTCTTTCATATTGGTGGCCGACTTGCCACGACCGCCACGACGCTGGGCACGGTAATCTGTTAGTGGCTGGCACTTGGCGTAACCTTCGTGCGACAGTGTCACCACCACATCTTCTTCGGTGATCAAGTCTTCAAGATTAATATCCGCTTCAGATTCACGAATCTCGGTACGCCGCTCATCACCGTACTGTTCTTTTATTTCCTTTAACTCATCACGAATCACCTGCATCAGGCGTTCAATGCTGCCGAGGATATCCAGCAAATCAGCGATGACAATTAACAGTTCTTCGTATTCGTTGAGGATTTTATCCTGTTCAAGACCCGTCAAACGATGCAGGCGCATTTCCAGAATGGCCTGGGCCTGTACGTCGGACAAACGATATTTACCCTCCACCAGACCAAATTCTTTGCCCAGGTTGTCAGGGCGAGAAGATTTAGCACCGGAACGCTCCAGCATGCTTAACACCACGCCCGGTTCCCAACCAGTATCCATCAGTTTGATTTTGGCTTGCGCAGGATTGGGGGCTGATTTGATCAACGCAATAATGGGATCAATATTGGTCAGCGCAACCGCCAGACCTTCACGGATGTGTGCCTTTTCACGCGCTTTGCGCAAATCGAAAATGGTGCGACGAGTCACTACCACACGGCGATGGTCAATAAAGGCTTGCAGGATCTGTTTGAGATTCAGCAGTCGCGGCTGACCGTCCACCAGCGCCACCATGTTGATGCCGAAGGTGTTTTGCATCTGCGTCTGCGAATAAAGGTTCGCAATCAACACTTCGGGCACTTCGCCGCGCTTGAGTTCGATCACCATGCGCATGCCGTCTTTGTCCGATTCATCACGCAGTTCGCTGATACCTTCGATCTTTTTGTCACGCACCAGATGCGCGATTTTTTCGATCAAGCGCG
>JALSGT010000115.1 GCA_026982555.1 Chromatiales bacterium | reverse complement strand
GTGTCTAAATTTGCGGTTATTTACGCGGGCGCACAGAAAAATATTGGCCCTGCCGGTCTTACCATTGTTATTGTGCGTGACGATTTGATCGGTGAGGCAAAAGAAGGGACACCGGCCATGTTTGATTATGCGGTGCATGCCAAAAATGGTTCCATGTACAATACGCCACCCACTTATGGCTGGTACCTGGCCGGGCTGGTCTTTGCCTGGATCAAGGAAAAAGGGGGTTTGGCGGCAATGGCTGAAACCAATCAGCGTAAGGCGGAAAAGTTGTATGCGGCAATTGATACGTCGGGTTTTTATGCGAACCCGGTTGCCCCTCATTGCCGTTCCTGGATGAATGTGCCGTTCACATTGGCCAATGCGGATCTGGATGCCGCGTTTCTTGCTGAAGCCAAAGAGGCGGGTTTGGTGACCTTGAAGGGGCATCGTTCTGTGGGTGGGATGCGTGCGAGTATTTATAATGCGATGTCTGAAACGGGCGTGGATGCGTTGATTGCCTTCATGGCTGATTTTGAAAAACGTAACGGCTGATAACAATTCAACGTAAAAAATGCAGAGATCGCAAGGTATTCATTATCGCCGGAATTTCTTTGTGTTCTTTACCTTTTCGCGTTTTTGCGCTGAAAAAATGGATATAACTGACTATGTATAAAATTTTGACTCTCAACAATATTTCTGTTGCCGGGCTGGAGCGTTTGCCGCGTGAAAGTTATGAGGTGGCTTCGGAGATTCAGCACCCGGACGCTATTTTACTGCGGTCCTTCAAGATGCATGATATGGATATTCCGCCAACGCTGAAAGCGATAGGCCGTGCCGGTGCCGGTGTGAATAATATTCCTGTTGAAAAAATGAGTGCGGCGGGTATTCCCGTGTTCAATGCCCCAGGTGCCAATGCCAATGCCGTAAAGGAATTGGTGATTACCGGTATGTTGCTGGCTTGCCGTAATATCTGTCAGGCTTGGGAGTTTGCGCGCGAGCTGGAAGGTGATGATGCGACGGTCAACAAGCAGGTTGAAGCAGGCAAGAAAAATTTTGGTGGTTTTGAGCTGCCGGGCCGCACCCTGGGGGTGATTGGCCTGGGAGCTATTGGACGCCAGGTGGCCAATGCGGCTATTGCACTGGGCATGAAGGTCGTTGGTTTTGATCCCGGTATTACCGTAGAAGGTGCCTGGGCTTTGTCGGCTAATGTGAAAAAGGCGGCAACGGTGGATGAGCTGTTGGCACAAGTCGATTTTGTTACTTTTCATGTGCCGCTTATCGAGGCCACCAAACACATGATTAATGCACAACGCTTGAAAAATATGAAAGATAACGTGGTCATCCTCAATTTTGCCCGTGGTGGTATTGTGGATGATGCGGCTGTGTCTGAGGCAATCAAGGCTGGCAAGGTCTATGCTTACGTGTGTGATTTTCCCACCAATCTGCTAAAAAAACATGAGCGGGTCATTACTTTGCCACATTTGGGGGCATCCACTGTGGAAGCGGAAGATAACTGTGCCATCATGGTGGCGGAGCAGGTACGTGATTATCTGGAGAATGGTAACATTACCCATTCGGTGAATTTTCCCGAAGTGAATATGCCGCGCACCGAGGGTATGCGTATCGCGGTTGTGAATTCCAATGTGCCTAATATGGTGGGGCAGATTACTACGGCGCTGGCCGAGGGCGGTTTAAATATTATTGATATGCTCAACAAGTCCCGCAGTGATTTGGCCTACACTCTGGTGGACGTTGATAAAGACGCACCGGATACCGTGCTGGACGCTGTGCGGGCCATTGAGGGTGTGTTGGCTGTGCGGGCGATATGACGGTGACAGGGCATACCGCTAAGAAGTAAAAACTCATATTACCGTTGTTCTATTGTTATTTTGGCCTGAATAAATAACGGGGGAAGAGTATATTTAAAAGCCTGATGTATTCGTTGAATCGTAACGAGGGCAATGTGAGTGCTGTTGTTAGGTGCTTCATGTGGTGTATCAGACCAAAGATGTTCAAAAATAACTAGAACTTGCGTGTTACCGACTAAAATTTATGACCGATAAACTTGACACAATCCGGCAAAAAATTGATGCGCTGGATAAAAAACTCCAGAAGCTGATCAATGAGCGTGCATGCCTTGCACAGGAAGTGGCACAGGTAAAACAGACGCAGGGTGATAATGCGGTTTATTACCGCCCGGAACGCGAAGCGGCAGTGTTGCGTGAAGTGCTGGCGCGTAACGAAGGTCCTCTGTCCGGTGAGGATATGGCGCGTTTATTTCGTGAAATCATGTCTGCCTGTCTGGCACTGGAGCAGACGTTACAAGTGGCTTTTCTTGGGCCGGAAGGCACTTTTACCCAGGCTGCTGCATTGAAGCATTTCGGTCATTCAGTTCGCACCGTATCAATGACAACCATTGATGAAGTATTCCGTGAAGTGGAGTCTGCCGCAGTCAATTATGGCGTGGTGCCAGTGGAAAATTCCACTGAAGGTGTGATTAATCATACCCTGGATATGTTCATGCAATCCTCGCTGGCGATTTGTGGTGAGGTGGATCTGCGTGTGCATCATCACTTGTTAGGTAAAAACCGGGATCACAGTAACCTGAAGCGTATTTACTCACATCAGCAATCATTGGCGCAGTGCCGTGAATGGCTGGATGTGCGTTTGCCGGGTGTGGAACGGGTGCCCGTCAGCTCCAATGCGGAGGCGGCGCGTCGTGTTGCTGGTGAAGAGCAGGTGGCGGCTATCGCCAGTGATATTGCTGCCGATATTTATGGTCTTGAAATACTGGAAGCCAATATTGAAGATAACCCTGATAACACCACACGCTTTCTGATTATCGGTCGTCAATCGGTTGCACCCAGTGGTGATGATAAAACCTCCTTACTGGTTTCCACGCCCAACAAACCGGGCGCATTGCATCAAATGTTGGAACCGTTTGCTGAAAACGGGATTTCCATGAGCCGTATTGAATCCCGCCCTTCCCGGCTGGCTAACTGGGAGTATGTGTTTTTTATTGATATTAATGGTCATGTTGATGATGAAAAAGTCTCCCGGTGTCTGGATGCATTGCGTGAAAAAACGGCCATGCTCAAGGTGCTGGGCTCCTACCCGCGGGCGGTTTTGTAACCGGACTGAATTATCATGAATCCATTCGAAGCACGAGCGACATCCGGCATTAAAGGCCTGCATCCCTACCAGCCGGGTAAACCCATCGACGAATTGCAGCGCGAGTATGGCGTGAGCGATGTGGTTAAGTTGGCCTCCAATGAAAACCCGTTAGGGCCAAGCCCGGCAGTACTGGCAGCATTGCAAAATAAATTTGCCGAACTGGCGCGCTATCCTGATGGCAACGGGTTTGAGCTGAAGCAGGCACTGGCTGCCAGACACGGTGTCGATATGGCACAAATTACGCTTGGTACGGGTTCCAGTGATCCACTGGAATTTGTGGTGAGAGTGTTTGTGCAACCGGGCGACGAAGTGATGTTTTCCGAATATGCTTTTGCCATGTATCCCATTATTACTCAGGCTGCCAGCGCCACGGCGGTTATTACACCGGCAAACGACTGGGGGCATGATCTTGATGCCATGCGTGCTGCGGTTACTGAGCGCACCCGGGTAATTTTTATTGCCAACCCCAATAATCCTACGGGCACCTGGCTGGACAGCGAAGCACTACAGACTTTCATTGCCGATATTCCCGAGCAGGTGATGGTGGTGGTCGATGAAGCCTATTTTGAATTTGCCAGTGATCCGGCGCTGGGTGCTGTGGGCTATCCCGATGCCACGCAATGGCTGAATCTTTTTCCTAACCTGATGGTCACCCGTACTTTTTCCAAAGCTTATGGACTGGCGGGGTTGCGCGTGGGTTATTCGCTATCCCATCCGGATGTGGCCAATCTGCTTAATCGCATCCGTCCGCCTTTTAATGTTAACAGTCTGGCATTGGCGGCTGCCTGCGCAAGCCTGGGTGATACGGATCACATACGTCGAGGGGTGGCGCTTAACGCTGAGCAAATGCATGCAGTGACCACGGCCGTGAAAGAAATGGGATTGGACTTTATTCCTTCGGTGGGGAATTTTGTATGTATCGATGTGGGAGAGGAGGCCGCAGCGATATATGATGCATTACTGTATGAGGGGGTGATTGTGCGACCGGTAGCAAACTATGGCATGCCGCGACACCTGCGGGTGACGCTGGGTTTACCGGAAGAAAACACGCATTTTTTGACAGCGTTAAAGAAGGTGCTGGCATGAACATCACGTCCATGGCAAAGACGCTGAGGGGCAAGGTGCATAAAATTTTTGACAGCGTATTGTTTAGCACTTTTTGTGTTTTTTTACCCGGGTGCCGGGATGTGTTTTGGGTTCAGGGAAAGTGATCAAGCAACTCACCATCATCGGTGTTGGGCTTATCGGCGGTTCTCTGGCGCGGGCATTGAAGCGTGCGGGTGCAGTGGATGAAGTGGTGGGTGCAGGGCGTGATGCACAACACTTGCAACAGGCGCTGACTCTGGGTGTCGTGGATCGTACTGAAACAGATCTGGCGATGGCGGTGCAGGGTGCCGACATTGTGGTGGTGGCGACGCCGGTAGGTGCGACGGAAGCGGTTTTTCGCAGTATTGCCCCTGGTCTGTCTGCCGACACCATTCTTACCGATGTGGGTTCCACCAAGGCCAGTGTTGTTGCCGCAGCTCAGGCGGCTTTTGGTCGGTTGCCGGAGAACTTTGTGCCGGCACATCCCATTGCGGGCACGGAAAAAAATGGTGTGGAGGCCTCGTTTGCCGAGTTGTTTGAGGGGCGTCGTATCATTTTAACGCCCACGGAAAACAGTGCGCTACAAGCGACAGCCCGGGTAAGGGCCATGTGGGAACAGACCGGTGCCGAAGTCGTGGAGACTGATGTTGAACATCATGATGATGTTCTGGCAGCCACCAGTCACCTGCCACATCTGCTGGCTTTTTCGCTGGTGGATACGCTGGCCAAACTTGATGCCAAGCAGGAAGTTTTTGAATATGCGGCCGGTGGTTTTCGGGATTTTACCCGTATTGCTTCCAGTGACCCGGAGGTGTGGCATGATATTTGTCTGCACAACAGCCCGGCCCTGTTGAAAATGCTGGAACGTTTCGAGGTTGACCTGGACAGGTTGCGTCAAGCCATTGCGGATAATGACAGTGATTATTTATTGCAGGTCTTCAGGCGCGCCAAGGCTGCGCGGGATCAGTTTTGCGAGGGTTGAGAGGTTTTTGGGAGGGATGTGTATTGAACGCAAAGGGTGCGAAGAACGCAAAGCTTTTTGAGGGTCTTGCGTCTCTGCAATCTCTGTGTTTATTCCCGGAGCACTAATTAACACCTCTATGATGAGGTGAGATAAATACAGGATTGAATGTGGAAGAACAGAATATAATTTTTACCGTTGAACCCGGCGGCACATTACGTGGTGAGTTGCGTGTGCCCGGTGATAAATCCATTTCGCACCGTTCCATTATGCTGGGCTCGCTGGCCGAAGGTACGACGGAAGTCACTGGATTTCTTGAAGGTGAGGATGCATTGGCCACCCTACAGGCCTTCCGTGATATGGGAGTTAATATCGAAGGCCCGGATAATGGCCGGGTGACTATTCATGGTGTGGGCATGCGTGGATTAAAAACACCCGCCGGTCCATTGCATATGGGTAACTCGGGAACGTCAATGCGCCTGTTGTGCGGTTTGTTGTCGGGACAATTGTTTAATACCACCCTCATCGGCGATGGTTCGCTTTCCGGTCGGCCCATGCGTCGTGTCACTGAGCCATTAGCGGAAATGGGGGCGGTGATTGGTACTACTGAGGCGGGTACTGCGCCGCTGAATGTTTGTGGTGATCAGCCATTGCGCGGTATCCGGTTTGATATGCCCGTGGCCAGTGCGCAGGTTAAATCCTGCCTGTTGCTGGCGGGCCTGTATGCCAAGGGCCGCACCTGTATCACCGAGCCTGCACCTACCCGCGATCACACCGAACGTATGCTGACAGGTTTTGGTTATCCGGTGGAAAGAATAGGGGCTATGGCTTGTGTCGAGGGTGGCGGCAAACTGAGTGCGACACCCGTGGAGGTGCCCGCAGATATTTCATCAGCCGCCTTTTTCATGGTAGGGGCCAGCATTAGCGAAGGTTCGGATATTGTATTGCAGCATGTGGGTGTTAATCCCACACGCACCGGGGTTATCAATATTCTGCGTCAGATGGGGGCCGACATTACCCTGAGTAACGAGCGTGAAGTGGGCGGCGAGCCAGTGGCGGATATCCGTGTACGTTCGGCACCGTTAAAAGGTATCGTGATTCCTGAAGACCAGGTACCTCTGGCCATTGATGAGTTTCCGGTATTGTTCGTTGCTGCTGCCTGTGCTGAGGGTGAAACTGTGTTGACGGGCGCGAAAGAATTACGGGTAAAAGAAAGTGACCGTATTCAGGTGATGGCTGATGGGCTGCATATTTTGGGTGTGGATGCCCGGCCTACCGAAGATGGTATGGTGATTCAGGGTGGCGGAGCGGGCTGTCAGTTGGGGAGTGGTCGCGTGGAAAGTCATGATGATCATCGCATCGCCATGGCTTTTTCCATGGCTGCGCTACGCGCCAGTGGCCCGGTCGTCATCAACAATTGTGCCAATGTAAATACCTCGTTCCCGGGGTTTGTTGATTTGGCACAAAAAACGGGACTTAGAATACAAAACTGAGATTGCAGGCCCGGGTTTCATAAAGCACAGTTTGGTTGTTTGCAGGGTTATACCCGCTTGCTTATAGCGCTTACTTATAGTGAGCACTCACCTCTGATTCCACCAGTGTTTGCAGTTGTTCAAAACCAAAGCTGGGCAATGGCTTTCCGTTAACAAAGAACGTGGGTGTTTTGTCTGCGCCCAGCAATTTGCCATCGGCGAGATCCTGCTGGATTATGTTCATAATGGCAGGACCGTCCATGTCCTGTTGGATGCGTGCAGTATCCACACCTGCCCGCGCAATGAAGCCCCAGAAAATATCCGGCTGTGCAACATGATTAATGGTCCACTGTGACTGGGTTTCAAACATCAGCTCCAATACCTCCCAGAATTTATTCTGCTTTCTGGCACCCTCCAGCATTGCAACCATTTGATCCGAGCCTTGATGCAATGGCAGATAGCGCACCACCAGATTAACTTTGCCGGAATATTGCTGCATGAGTTGTTTTACAAAGGGATGAAATCGGGCGCAGGTTTCACAGGCAGGGTCCAGAAATTCGACGATAGTGACTTTTGCCGATGGGTTGCCTGCCTTGACCGAATAATCCTTGATCAGTGCGTTGCTATTGTCGGCCGCGCGCTTTTCCTGTGCCTGTTTTTCTCCGGCGTCATGAAACAGGGCGGCAACGATAAAGGCAAGCACCAGCAAAAATAAAGCGATCAGGGTAAAGTGACTCTGTTTCATATTATTGTATTCCTGGGTTGATGATTGTTTCGATTCAAAAGCCTGTGCGCCTTAAGCAGCAGGATAATGATAGCGATAAAGGCGGCCAGTGACAGAAGCGGGATAGGTAATATGTCAAACAATACCATACCGTCATCAGCGCAGGATATTCCCTGGCGACAGGGTTGCAGGTTTTCCGGGATAAGGCCGTAAAATAACAGACTGTGATAAAGGGTGAACAACAGCCCGGTGGCTGCAATGGGCAGCGCATATCGTGTCACGCGATTATCGAGAGGATGCAGGCCAAGTAATAGAATGATTGCTAATGGAAACATAAAAATGCGCTGGTACCAACACAGTTCACACGGAATCAACCCCATTACTTCACTGAAAAACAGACTGCCCAGTGTGGACAGCATTGCAACCAGCCAACTGATAAAAATCAACCACCAGCCAGTGGTGTTTGTTTCTATTTGCTCAGCTGCACTCATTTCCGTTTGGCCTCACGAAATGTGCGGGAGAGACGTTATGATGAAGCATTTATGCCATGTCCTTGAGGAAATACTAAAATTGTCGGGAATTGTATGGTATCGCACATGAAAAATCACCAGCGGAGTATGGCGCCAGGTAATGTACTGCGGAATTTAGGTTAAATGCTCATTGTTTTTCAGGATAAGAGGGTGTTTGAGCCGCTTAATTGACATTGCGGCGCTGGCCGTTAAGCCGTACCCATTCATCTTTGACCGTGGCAGGTTCCATGGCAAACCAGGGTGCATAGCTGGCTGAAACCTGTGCAGCCTGTTCGGCAAGAATCCCTGATAATACAATGTGGCCGCCGGGGGTAACGTGTGCGGCAAAACGTTCGGCAAAGTCCATCAGTGGCTGGGCGAGAATATTGGCCAGCAACAACGGGGTTTGCACATCGGGCAGGGCATCGGGTAACACGGCGCCGATAGTGTCGGTAACCGCATTTTTTTGTGCATTGTCATGCGTGGCAATGAGTGCTTGTGGGTCATTGTCCACAGCCCATACATGGCCTGCACCCAGCCTGGCAGCTGCCACAGCGAGAATGCCGGAACCGCAGCCATAATCGATGACTTCATCATGGTTTGCGCCATGCTCATCCAGCCACTGCAAGCACAGTGCGGTGGTGGGGTGAGTGCCTGTTCCAAAGGCCAGCCCCGGGTCTAACAGAATATTGACGGCCTCGGGTTGAGGTGCCTCTGTCCAGCCAGGTACGATCCACAAACGCTTACCGAACGACATGGGTTTGAAATTGTCCATCCATTCGCGTTCCCAGTCTTTGTCCTCCAGTGGCGAGATACGATGATCTGGCAGGCCATCAGGAGTTATGGCATTGCTGATTTGTATTAATACTGCATTCATGTCGGTAGCAGCATCAAACAAACCAATGATGCGAGTGCGTGACCACAACGGTGTTTCACCCACGGGCGGTTCGTACAGTGGTTGATTTGCACTATCAAGAAAAGTGACCGCGCTGGCACCGGTCTCGTTAAGCAGGTCAGAGAACTGTTCAGCATTGTCCGGTGTGGTTTCCAGGGTGAGTTGCAGCCAAGGCATTATCGAATCTCAGAATACATTCAAAAAATATTTGTTGTTTCGCACAAGGTAGGAGTATAGGCGCAATGCCTGAAAATTAATACTCAGACCTTTCTCTGTGCGGGGCAGCGCTGTATTTCCTGAAACAAGACAGAAAATATTTTTATTAAATATGCAAAGTAAATCAGTGCGGTCTCGTTAATCCTGGATTCCGCAGTTGACTGCTTCGAGGGTGTTTCACTTGTTGAGTCGCTACGATTTGTAGAGCACGTTGCCTTTTGCATCTGGCCGCGTTGCGCATCATCTACTCTTCATCGCGCCTTGCCAGACACAATATTCAACACACCCTACAGCTCGTTCAACTGAGGAATCCAGATTAATTTTTTATTCGCCCTGCTGGCGCAGGTCAGTATGACGGAAGAGGTTGCTGATAATCCATATCCCAATTTATCAAATCATACGATAGGTGTATGGCACAGGTTTATTTGTACAGAAATTATAATAAATGCTTTTTATTCCGGGTGGATTATCAGCGCCTCATTCAGTTGCTGTTCAGCTATATGAGCGCGCCCACCATTTTACCTGACTGGCAATGTATGGTTTGGTCGATATAAAAATAATTAAGGCAATTAATTTTGTATTTTTATTTTCAGCATGAATTAGGACGTTTAAAAATTATGATTGGTTTCTGTAATTTTTAATTTTTAATGTTACTGGTTTGCTTTGTAATATTAATATTTAAGAATATTAATATTACAGTTATAAATTTATTTTTATTAACGCTGAAAAAAATGACAGGTTTAATATTTTTATAAATAAACAAGTTAGCAATAGCGGGTAATAGTTTTACGCAGGAGTGTGGGGATTTTTGCGGATATGAAAGTTTTTGGTCTTGGTCTAAAGTTTAATTTCGGTTGGTGGAACATATTTTTAAAGAATGTGAGTTTGCTGAATATTCGTTTAAATTTCTGATTTTTTCTATAAAAAATCAGACGCCAACATCTACGATTGGCTCAGAGCATTAACTGGCTATGGATAAGAGAATGAGATTTACTCTTTTAGGATATGGATCAGTATCAATGACGTTCTGTCTGTTCTGCCGCCGCATTAAGTATGAAATTGATTACCTCACTTCACAAGGACAATGATCTCATGTTAAAGAAATCGAGCGCTATGGTTTTCTCGCGTCGTAAAAAACTGTATGGCATTACATCGCTTGTCGTCTTAGGTTGCTTTACCCAAAGCGCATTTGCAGACACAGCGTTTGAGCCCCAGGTTGAATACGCAATTTCTGGAACCGATCCGGCCAGTATTATTCTGGGCGACTTTAATAATGACGGTATTGCTGATATTGCAACAAGCCTGGCTGATGGTGCCACTGGTGGCAGCATATCAATACTGTTTGGTACGAATAACGGTGAATTTGCCAATCACATACAAATACCACTGACTGACGGAAGTGGAGGAGGTTATGTTCCCGCTGGTTTGGCTGGTGGAGATTTTAATGGTGACGGGCGACTGGACTTGGCTGTTACCGCTGGCGGTTCCAATCTCGCTGATGTGCATGTGTACCTCAATACCGCTGCTGGTGATGTGAGCTTTTCATACGCGACGACAGTTGTCAGTGGTGGAATACCTGCCGTAGCCGTTGTGGCTGAAGACCTTGATAATGACGGCAACCTGGATATTGCCGTAGCCAATAACGTTGGGGCTACAGGTTTTGGTGTGTCGGTGTTCATGGGTAACGGGGATGCTACATTTTCTGCCGCTCAGAATATTGCATCGACAGACGCCGTAGATGCTACCGGTATTCTTGCCGTTGATGTCGATAAAGATAACGACTTTGATCTGGTGACGCCAAGGATAGTTTTACACAATGGCGGAAATGGTGACTTCGACGTGAATAATCCGCTGGAATCGCGAGGTTCACCATTGCATATCGTCTCTGTTGATCTTAATCAAGACACCTGGCCGGATGTTATCCTGAGTGGTGAAGGCGGTATGGGTACCTATACAAATAATCAGTCCGGGATTTTCAGTTCTGTGGATTTGGGCCTTGAAGACGGTACCCTGCGCGGACACACTGCGGGTGATTTCAATCTTGATGGTAATGTTGATGTTGCCTACGCCAGAGAAGATACGAATGAGCTGCGGGTTTTCCTGGGCGATGGCACGGGCGTACTGATACGGGATACGCCGCTTATTTTTTCGGTAGGTAACGAGCCGAAAAATATCGTCAGTGGCGACTTTAATGGCGATGGCATGCTGGATATTGCGATACCAAACCGCAATGCCGGTTCACCTACGGTTTCTGTGCTGTTGCAGCATGACCCGAATGCGCCGCCAAATGAACTGCCTGTTGCCAACCCCGGCGGCCCCTATAACGGTACGGTTGATGTCGCTGTTCAGTTTGACGGCTCAGCGTCGTCTGACCCTGACGGCACTATTGCATCCTATAGCTGGGACTTTGGCAATGGTACAGCCGGTACCGGTGCAACACCCTCTGCGACGTATACCGAAGCGGGTATATTTGATGTGACTCTGACGGTCACGGATGATGCGGGTGCAACAAGCACAGCGAGTACGACGGTGGAAATTGTTGCTGCCGCCAACGAGTCACCGGTTGCCAATGCGGGTGGTCCCTATACTGGCACGGTTGATGTCGCTGTACAGTTCGACGGTTCAGCCTCATCCGACCCTGACGGTACTATTGCGTCTTATAACTGGGACTTTGGTAACGGCACAACGGGCACCGGTGCAACGCCCACTGCGACGTATGCCGAAGCGGGCACATTTGATGTGACTCTGACGGTCACGGATGATGCGGGTGCAACAAACTCGGTAACGACAACAGTGGAAATTGTTGCTGCTGCCAATGAGTCACCGGTTGCCAACCCTGGTGGCCCCTATACTGGCACGGTTGATGTCGCTGTACAGTTTGACGGTTCAGCCTCATCCGACCCTGACGGTACTATTGCGTCTTATAACTGGGACTTTGGTAACGGCACAACGGGCACCGGTGCAACGCCCACTGCGACGTATGCCGAAGCGGGCACATTTGATGTGA
>JALSGT010000114.1 GCA_026982555.1 Chromatiales bacterium | reverse complement strand
CGACATCGACTTTTTGTCTGCCAGCGCAGTTTTTGGCTTCTAAGCCCTACCTGAATCACAAGGCCAACGTGGTGGGCAGAATCCACCACGTTCCGTCTTTCTTCCAATCTCTGCGATATTGAAAACCCGCACGCCCAGCCTGCCCGCCAGCACCCCGGCCTTAAAAAAAATCCCTCCGCGTTAAACCATGCACCGTTTCCCTGTAATATAAGGCCATTCCAAATCAGCCAGCCTGTTTTAGCCACAATCTGTAGCGGGGCCACAAGTGGACATAAAAAATGAAAAAACCCGGATTCGTCACCTGAATGCCGATGCTGAAGGTGAAAAAACCCGGATTCGTCGCCCGCGTGCCGACGCTGAAGGTGAAAAAACCCGGATTCATCACCGGCATATCGACATAGAAAATGAAACGACCCATATTATTCAGCAGCATGAGCAACCGGTAACCCCATCGGACTCATCATACGCCAGCGAAACAGGTGATGGAAAACTGATCAATAACCGGTTTCGTCTCGAATATCTGCTGGGACAAGGTGGCATGGGTGTCGTTTATGCCGCACGGGATTTGCGCAAAGAAGAGCTGGGGGATGATGACTCACGTATTGCAATCAAGCTGCTGTCCGAAGAGGTTCGGCACCTGCCCAATGCATTGCGTATGTTGCAGCAGGAATGTAAAAAAGCCCAGGAGCTGGCTCACCCCAATGTGGTGACGGTGTATGACTTTGACCGGGACGGTGAAGTGGTTTACATGACCATGGAATTGCTCGCAGGAAAACCCCTGGACAAGTACATTATCGACAGGGGAATGGCAGAGACCGGACAGAGCACATCTGCGGACTTCAGCGAAGCTTTTTCCATTATCACCGATATCGTACAGGGGTTGGCCTATGCCCATAAACGCGGCATTGTGCATTTTGACCTGAAGCCCGGTAATATTTTTATTACCGATGATGGTACGACAAAAATTCTGGATTTTGGCATTGCCCGCGCCATGCGAACATCCGGCAGAAAAATGGCAACCGATGATTCTGAGCTGGGTGGGATGATTGCACTGACACCGCGCTATGCCAGCCTTGAAATGTTTCAGGGCAAACAACCGGATCTCCGGGATGACATTTATGCACTGGCCATTATTGCTTATCAATTGCTGGCAGGAAAATACCCCTTCGGGGAATTGTCGGCAGAAGAGGTACAGCATCAGAAATTGCAACCAGAACGCATCCCGGGTTTAACTGACCGGCAATGGAAAGGACTTTTGAGCGGCCTGGCCCTTAAAAGGGAAGACAGAACCCTCTCCGTCGAGGCATTCCTCGAAGCCCTCCTGCCCAAAAAAATAGATTACCGGTATTGGCTGGCTGTTGGCACGGCGGCAACGGCCATTATCGCCAGTCTCTTTTTCTGGTTACAGCCTCCGCAAATTGTCGCCCCCAGCCTGTTTGAAAACCCGCCACCTGCGGCTGAGCTGACTGGAACAGACAAAACCCAGGTCGAACAACTGCTGGAAGTCGCTGAAGTACATCTGATGATAGGCCGACTGATTTCACCAAATGGTGCAAATGCCCTTGATGTTTATAACCAGGTGCTTAGCATACACCCTTATAACCGCCAGGCCATTCAGGGACTGGAAACATTATTGGACAGACTGGCGCAGTCAGCCGAGCGGGCAATAAACGAGGGCAAACGACGCCGGGCCCAGGAACTGATTGACAGTGGCCTGAAAACCTATCCGAAACACAAGCAATTATTAGCACTGCAACAACAGCTTATCGAGGTACAACCATGAAACACTGCAACCAGAAGATACGGGGGAAAACAACCTATGCGGGCATTTCCCTGAAGTTATTACAGCACGGGCTGGTGGCATTTGCCGTTACCCTCATGGCCGGTTGCGTCGCAGGATTGAACACATCCGATGATGCGGCACAAATAACGGAGAATGCAACAAAAACATCGCCGGACAAATTTTTACCCGTTGATTGCCTGCTGCCCCCGCAAGTACGAAAACTGGGTGCCCAAATGACGTACATGGCTGCGCGCAGACCCATAAAAACCACCGCGCAGGATTGTGAAATTCGCGGCGGTGAATATGTCGCTTATGATCGGGCAGACTATCGCACCGCATTACAAACCTGGTTGGAACAGGCAAAACAAGGCGATGCCGAAGCTCAGGCCTATGTGGGTGAAATTTACGAAAAAGGGCTGGGGTTGCCCGCAGATTACAAAGCAGCCTTCACCTGGTATTCACGCGCGGCAGAGCAAAATAATTCTCGCGCGCAAATCAACCTGGGTTATCTGTATGAAAAAGGCCTGGGTGTTCCCCGGGATATGCTCAAGGCCTTGAACTGGTATCGACGTGCATCCGGCATTGAAGATGATCACCTTGATTACTCCTCTAATATTGAAGTCAAAGCAACTACCCTGGCACAGGAAAAAACCGAAACGCTGCGACAGGAAGTACAACGACGGGAACAACAGGTACAAAACCTGATGGCTTCCGTTGCTGATATGCAAAAACAGTTACAGCAACGTGAAAACACGTTGCAGGATGCACAACAGCGGCTCGCGCAACTGAATAAAAACATGGCGCAGGACACTGAAAACGCGGCTCGTTTGAAAGAACTGAAAATTGCCTATGCGGCACAGAAAAAGCGTATCGCGCAAACCCAGGCCGCTGTCGCTGCCTTGCAGTCACAAATGCAGCGGGTGCAGACACAGGCAACACGACAAACCAATAACCTGACAACACAGCGACAAATGCTGGCAATGCAGGATCAGGATATCGCCGGCCCCTCTATTGAGCTGTTTGATCCCTCCATCGTAATAACCCGTGGCAGCGGGCCGGTGGTACGGGTTTCACCGGATAACACCACACGCCCCATCAAGGGAAAAATTACAGCGCCTGCGGGACTGAAGCAGGCATCTGTGAACGGGCAACCGTTATCTGTTAACGACGAAGGCATTTTTCAAACAAATATACCCGTGGGCAACAAAACACAAGTCGCCATACTCGCCACAGACAAGCAAAACCGGACAGCCCGTTTTTCCTTTATGATGGAGCCTGGCCGTCATGTCGTCGCTCAGGGCAATCGCATATCCCGCATTGGCACGGCATCCAAAGGTGTTAATTTCGGACGCTATTTTGCACTGGTTATCGGCAACAATGACTACCCCCAATTCCCCACACTGGAAACCGCCATTAATGATGCCGAGCACGTCGCTGATGTACTGCAATCCGACTACGGTTTTAACACCAAACTCATTATTAATGCAGACAGATATGCCATTCTTTCGGCACTGAATGATTTACGTGGGCAACTGACAGAAACCGATAACCTGCTGATTTATTATGCCGGTCACGGCGAACGTGATCCGGAAACCTTGCAGGGGTACTGGCTGCCCGTGGATGCTGAACAGGAAAACACCGCCAACTGGATCGCGAATTCCACCATTTCGGATTTACTCAACACACTGAAAGCCAAACACGTTTTAGTGGTTGCCGACTCCTGTTATTCCGGTTCCATGACACAAAGCTCAGTGGCACGTATTGATGCGCAACTGGATGACGAACACCTGAAAAAATGGCTGAAAGTCATGGCAAAAACGCCATCACGCACGGTATTGACATCCGGTGGCGTCAGCCCGGTGCTCGACAGTGGTGGTGGCGAACACTCTGTTTTTGCCAAAGCGTTTATTCAAGAATTGAAAAAAGGCACCAGTGTCATTGACGCATACAAAATCTATCTTGGCGTATCACAACAAGTTAAAACGGAAGCGGCATCCATCGGCTTTTTACAACGACCCACGTACGCACCTATTCGCCACACCGGCCACAACGGCGGAGAATTTCTCTTCGTGAAAGAAGGGTAAAGCGGGGTAATATTGCGTCGAACCTTAACCTGACTGTATTTATACTTTCGGCACATTTAAGTAAAACCTGGTTTTTGTCGGATGATTATTCGGTGGCGTATTTCGGTCGTATTATTGTTGACGCTATTGTCTTGCGCCTGCACCACACCGACAATGCGCAATGATGCGTTTGCAACGGCCAGCGGCTTTGCACGTCAGGTTGTACCCGGGGCTGATTTTTCGCACCTTGTCTATATTGCGAAAAACGATGCAAAAAATCGCACCGAAACCCGTGAAAATACTGTGTGGCACATCTACATCGAGGGAGATGGCGTGCCCTGGGTTCGACGGCGGATTATCGCCGCCGATCCCACGCCATCAGAACCCCTCATGTTGCAATTAATGGCACAGGACTCACACCCGGCCATTTATCTGGGACGACCTTGTTATTTCGGAATGGCCAGGGACTCGGCCTGCAATCCCCGGGTGTGGACGCATGGGCGTTATTCAGAGCAGGTCGTTGAGAGTATGCGCACGGCACTGGCCACTCTGATCACCGCAAATGCCATTACCTCACTGGTACTGATCGGCCACAGTGGGGGAGGAACACTGGCTATGTTGCTGGCAGAGCGCATACCACAGGTTCAACTTGTGGTGACACTGGCAGGCAACCTGGACATAGACGCATGGACGGCCCGGCATGGCTATACAACGCTGGAACATTCACTGAATCCAGCACATCGCCCGCCTTTGCCCCGCTATATCGATCAACTGCACTATGTTGGTAAAAATGACAAAAACATACCGCCGGAAATGCTGGAAGCGGCGATCAAACAACAAAATGCCCAAATGTTTGTGCTGGATGGCGTAGAACATCAGCAAGGCTGGGATGATTACTGGACGAAAATTTTGCAAACACTACATTTTTCGGAGAGAGGTTATGAATAATTTTATGGAAATGTCTGCAATTACCGGAGCCCAAAGGTTCAGCAGGAAACCTTTACAGCTACGCCCATCGGGTCTGTTTTCCCGGCTGTTTCTGTTCGTTATGGGACTTTGTATAACAAGCACTTGCCTGGCAGAAGGAGATTACCTCCAGATAACCAATATTGTGCAATCTCCTGTCAACCCTGTTATGTCAGGCAATACCGTGAGCTATACGCTCACCGTACAGAATACTGACATGCAGCAAAATCCGTTTCCCAACATTCAGATAACCTCGGGAGGAAGTAACATTGTTGCAGCATTCCGCTCGACCACAGAAGAATGCTCCGCTGACGGTGATACTTTTTTCTGTCAGCAACTCGCTGCGGGGCAGTCTGTGCAGTATATGTTTGCCTGGCAACCACCCGTGGGACAACACAACCTTGTTTTCACCGTTAATTGCTCAACCTGTCTGGGGAACAACCAATCCATTACAACGAATGTTATCCAGACCTCGACGGGGACCATTCAGTTCAGCAGCAACACCTATCAGGCCAGCGAACAGGACGGTCAGGCGGCAATCACCGTGACCCGAACCGGCGGCAGCGCAGGCGCATTGTCTATTCGTGTATCCACAGGGGGGACGGGGGATACAGCGACAACGGAGGATTACTCATTCCCGCCATCGGAAGCCTCTGACATGCTTTTCTGGTCAGATGGTGACACAAGCACCAAAACCCTGAATCTCAACATTACAGCTGACTCACTGGTGGAGGGAGAGGAAACCCTGACTCTTCGACTGGACAATCCAGCAGATGTTGCGGGAGCTTCCAGCATTCTGGGCACCCCCAGCCTGGCAACCTTGTTCATTCAGGACTCAACGACTGCTCCATCCGCAGTGAATCAGCTCAAAACCACTTCCGGTAATTTACAGCGTGGTACACCGGGAGTCACCTTGAACCCCTTTGTTATCACCGCGCTCGATGCAGCCGGAAACCCTGTTGAAAACGTATCTATTGACTGGGAAATTCTGCCCGCCAGTGGCGGAACTCTGCCACAACGGATAACAACAACGGACGCCAGCGGTCAATCCCGCAACGCACTGTCCCTCAGCACCTCAGACCGTGTGGAGGTAAAAGCTACCGCGCGCATCGTTGACGCGAACGGTGACAGCGTAATCGCCCGGAATTTACACAATCCTGTTTCCGTGATTTTTGTGGTCAACGGTGGCATTGCTGACAGGCCAGGACTCACCAAAAACCAGAAATCCGTGGCAAAAGCCCTGGACACCATGTGCATCGCCCTGGCAGAAATGGGAGAAGGACGAAGCGCTGAACAAAATGACATGCTGACAACCTGTGAGCGTCTGGAGACCGATGACCTAACAGACGCTGCCGCAAATTTGGATCTGTTAGCCCACGAAGAAGTATCCACCCAGGGCAGAGTGATTCTCGAAACCGCCAAACTCCAGTCCGCCGGTATTCACAGGCGACTTGTGGCTTTGCGTGGCGGCGTGCGCGGTGTCAATCTCTCGGGCCTGAATATCAGAATTGATGGACAAACCCTGCCTGAGTCCGTTGTCACTGCACTGTTTGGAGACAATGCACAGGGAGGTTCAGCAGGTGAACAACAAGGTATTGCCAGCCGCTGGGGCAGCTTTGTTAATGCGACCGTCATTGTTGGAGACAAAGATAAAACAAGTCAGGAAACAGGATTCGACTTCCGCGCCAACGGAATCACCGCCGGTGCCGACTATCGCCTATCGGACAAACTGGTTGTGGGCGGTGCCCTGGGTTACAGCGGCAAGGATTCTGACTTCAAGGGAAATGCCGGTAACCTGGATATCAATAACTGGCATCTGACGGCCTATGGCAGCTACTACCGGTCAACATCGTTTTATCTGGATGGCCTGATCAGGCTGGGCAAAAACAATATCGACACCCGACGCCGTATCAACTTGCCGGGAGACCCCCTGCAAGAGGGTGTTGGCGACACGACAGGCCAGGAATATGCCGTCAGCCTGAGTGGCGGTTATGAATACAGCCGGAATGCACTGACTTTCGGCCCTTACGGACGACTGGGATACATCCGGACATCCATTAATGGTTACACTGAAACAGCATCAAATCCTGGCAACCCCGGAACCGGGTCAGTATTAACCATTGATAACCAGGATGTGGATTCCATAACCGCAGTACTGGGCAGTCAGGCCAGTTATGCAATCAGCGCCCGCAATGCCGTGTACCTGTTACAACTCAATGGCGAATGGGAACATGAATTCAGGGATAACTCACGCGCCATTGCCGCACAATTTGCCTATGACCCAACCCGGACCAGTTTTAATATTGACTCGGATAGCCCGGACCGAAACTACTTTAATCTGGGCCTGGGTATAACGGCGGTTTTTGCCAACGGTCGATCAGGCTTCCTTCACTACGAAAGCCGACTGGGGCAGGACAATGTCCGCCAGTACTGGATCAATGGCGGCATCCGAATCGAGCTGTAACACCGGCTACGATTCCCGCTGTCCTGCGTGCATAGACGGGTAAATCTGCTATCATTGGCGGCCTTTTTCGCAGCCCTTTAATTTGATGGCACGGTTTGACATGACAGTTACGCGGAATACAGCATGAAGGTACTGATTATCGGCGGCGGCGGACGTGAGCACGCCCTGGCCTGGAAAGCGGCTCAGTCACCTGATGTAGAACGGGTTTTTGTCGCCCCCGGCAACGCAGGCACGGCACAGGAGCCCAAACTGGAAAATGTCGCCATCCGTGTGGACGACATCGATGCCCTGCTGGCCTTTGCTCAGGACAACAGCATCGGCCTGACCATCGTCGGCCCCGAAGCACCGCTGGTCACCGGTTTGGTGGATGCCTTCACCGAAGCCGGCCTGCGCTGCTTCGGCCCCACCCGGCGCGCAGCACAACTGGAAGGCAGCAAAGCCTTCACCAAAGACTTTCTGGCACGGCACCACATTCCCACTGGCCGCTACGGCAATTTCACCGACATCGATGAAGCACTGACATACGTACGCGAACAGGGTGTACCTATTGTCATCAAGGCCGACGGTCTGGCAGCAGGCAAAGGTGTCATCGTGGCCATGACGCTGGGCGAAGCCGAAAACGCCGTACGCGACATGCTTGCAGGCAATGCCTTTGGCGAGGCCGGGCACAGAGTGGTTATTGAAGAATTTCTTGAAGGCGAAGAAGCCAGCTTCATCTGCATGGTGGACGGCACACACATCCTGCCGCTGGCCACCTCACAGGATCACAAGCGCGTGGGTGAAAACGACACCGGCCCCAATACCGGCGGCATGGGTGCCTACTCCCCCGCCCCGGTGGTCACCCCCGACGTGCATGCATGCATCATGTCCGAGGTTATCGAACCCACCGTGGCGGGCATGGCTGCCGAAGGCAGTCCCTACACCGGTTTTCTGTATGCGGGACTGATGATCGATAACAGCGGCGCGCCCAGCGTCATCGAATACAACTGCCGCTTCGGCGACCCCGAAACTCAGCCCATTTTAATGCGTCTGCGCTCGGATATTGTCGCACTGTGCAACGCGGCACTGGACAACCAGCTGAATCAGGTCACTGCCGAATGGGACCCGCGTGCCGCACTGGGCGTGGTACTGGCCGCCGGAGGTTATCCTGCTGACTACGCAAAGGGTGATGTCATTTCCGGGCTGGCCCCCATCGGCAATACGGGTGATACCACCCCGGACAGCAAAATATTCCACGCGGGTACCGCAGAAAAAAACGGCCACACGGTCACCGCTGGCGGTCGCGTATTGTGTGCCGTGAGTCTGGGCACTACCGTCAGCGCGGCACAAAAACGCGCCTATGCGCTGGCAAAACAAATTCGCTGGGATGGTATGTTTTACCGTAGCGACATCGGCTATCGCGCCATCGCCCGCGAAAAAAATTAACGCTGAAACATTTTTAAATCCAAACCACCAAGTAAACTGTTATGAATCACTGGCAACTTGCACGGACCGCCCGGGTGATCCATGGCGGTGGCATCATCGCTTATCCCACCGAGGCCGTATTCGGCCTCGGCTGTGATCCGCTAAACCCCGAAGCCGTACACAACCTGCTGGCGATCAAACAGCGTCCCGTGGACAAGGGACTGATTCTTATTGCTGCTGATATCACGCAGCTCACCCCCTTTATCGCCCCGCTGAGCGCCGAAGCCAAAGCACAACTGGCCAAGACCTGGCCTGGCCCCCACACCTGGCTGTTACCTGCTCACGCCAACACTCCCCGCTGGATACGCGGTCAGCACAGCACCATTGCCGTGCGTGTCACCGCCCACCCCATTGCCGCCGCATTATGCCGAACCGCCGGACACGCTCTGGTGTCCACCAGCGCCAACCCCGCTGGCAAAGCACCTGCCATCAGCGCCCTGCGTGTCCGTCACTACTTCCCCGCTATGCTGGATAACATCCTGCACGGCGCCCTCGGCACAGAAACCGGCCCCACTCCCATCCGTGACCTGATGACCCAAAAACTGGTCCGCCCCGCCAGCGCATAAAAATAATCAAACTGCTATTTTATTGATGCCACTAACCGGCACCCAAACGGCAGCACCCTATAAGCTGTCAGCTTACTGAAACAAATAGCACGTTGCCTTTTGCGCCTGGCCGCGTTGCGCATCGTCGCAATAGCGGACTATGACTCCTCATCGCGCCTCGCCAGTCACACCATTCAACGGCGGGTTTTAGGGTGACTGCGGGGCAATAAGGTGATCAGTCTCATTCATGAGAGGAATGTACGACAACAATGGTGCTCATACCCCGCCCGGCCTACAATAGGCCCGTCATCGGTACTGCTTGTTAAAGGAGTTCACATCATGTCCCATATGTTACCAGCACCGATTCTATTGCTATCAAGCGCTGTCTTGCTGATTGTCAGCCTGACGGCTTGTGACTCCGGCACCCCGCCCGGCACTCCCGCCAGTAATCTCCCGATCATCCCCATTCCACATGAAGCAACACTGGTGGCAAGTTGTAATAGTTGTCACGGTATCGATGGTGTGGGCAACAAACCCGACGTACCGTTTATTGCCGGCCAACACGCCACATATCTCGAATCCGCCATGCGCGCCTACCTGATTGGTGATCGCCAGCATAAAATCATGCGCGCCGCGGTGTTTGACCTGGAAGTCAGCGAGCGCCAACAGCTGGCCGAGCATTTTGCCCGGCTGAATACCCCCTGGAAGAGTCAGACAGACAGGCCTCTGCGCATCAGCAGAGCCGACAAAATACGCGATATTCGTGCGGGCCAGGCTCTGTCCCGCCCCTGTAGCGGCTGCCACGGTGAAGATGGCAACAGTCAGAAAGAAGGTGTACCAAGTCTGGCAGGACTGCAAGCCGAATATTTTATTCCTGCACTGGAAAGTTATTTGCAGGGCAAACGCCGGGGGGCAGCCATTATGAAAAACTTCAAACTGAGTCTCAGCCAGCGCGATATCAAACAACTCGCCGCTTTTTTTGCCGTGCAAAAACGGCAACGCTCACCGCTGGGTAAACATCTCAAGGCCAACGACGCCAGCGACGCTCTCGCTCGCCGCTGCCTGGGCTGTCATGGCAATGACGGCAACAGCACTCACCCGGCCATACCGAGTCTGGCCGGTCAAAATGCCACTTATCTGATCACGGCCATGCAACGATACCGGGACAAAAAACGACAGAACAAGATGATGGTGGATGCCGCTCAGGGGCTCAGTGATGAAGCTATTCGCCGTAACGCCATTTATTTTGCCACCCGTGCTCCCGTTGCGCCGGCAAACCGGAATACCGTGCAGGATGGCACAATAAAATTCAGCCCTATGGCCGATGGCAAACAACTTGCCGTCTCCTGTAACGGCTGTCATGGCGACAGCGGTAACAGCACCACACCGGGGGTTCCGCGCCTCACCGGGCTGTCTGAAGACTATCTGCAAATCGCCATCGCACACTACCGGGACAACACGCGACAGCATGCCGTAATGCAGCTGCTCACCCGTTATCTCAGTGATACCGACATTGAAAAACTGGCACTGTATTACGCCAGTCAGACTCCAACCAGCCTGACACCTGACACCAGGACTGAAAAAACAGACAGCAATACCGGTCTGGCCAGCACCTGTGCAGGTTGTCATGGCGAAAATGGCAATAACCCAAAAGGGGATACGCCCAGTCTGGCCGGACAGGACGCCGATTATATTGTGGCTGCCCTGCATGCCTATAAAAATAACACGCGCCAACATGACGATATGAAAAAAGCTGTTCTGGCTCTGGATAAAAAGGCCATGCGCACACTGGCCGATTATTATTCCCGCCTGCCCGCCCAAAAACCAACCGTGCATATTATGGAAGCACCGGAAATACTGGCGCAAAAATGTGACCGTTGTCACGGGAAAGAGGGTGGCGAGCCGGATGCCGATAAACCGCGCATTGCTGGCCAGCGTCAGGCTTATCTGGTCAAGGCGTTACTCGCTTATCGAAACAAAGAGCGTCAGAATTCGATGATGTACAACATGGTGGCAGAACTCAGCCGCGTCGAGATTGAGGCCATTGCGGCCTATTACGCGGGCCAGTGAGCATCTCACCCAGAGGTTGCAGAAACACAAAATCGCAGGATGGGCAGATCGTCTTTTGGATAGTGTTTTTAGTGTTGCCCAGCCTCCCCCCTAAAGCCCATCTCACGCACTTTATCCTAAGACTTTGAGAATACGGTATAATTACCCGCCTATTTCCGTTGCCAGCAAATAACGGCGACACAATTACTGATGAACAGATATCATTATGACGAACACAAACACACCGCTTGTCGGCATTATTATGGGTTCCACGTCTGACTGGGAAACGATGCGCCATACCGCTGAAAAACTTGAAGAATTTAACATCCCGCACGAAATTGAAGTGGTTTCCGCTCACCGTACGCCCGACAAACTCTTTCGTTATGCGAGCACCGCAATCGAGCGCGGCCTGGAAGTCATTATTGCAGGAGCCGGGGGAGCCGCACACTTGCCGGGCATGACAGCCGCCAAAACATCTCTGCCAGTGTTAGGAGTACCGGTGCAAAGCAAGATGCTCAGCGGACAGGACTCACTCCTCTCTATTGTGCAAATGCCTGCCGGCATCCCCGTAGCGACATTAGCTATCGGCACCGCAGGCGCTACCAATGCCGCGATCCTGGCCGCATCCATCCTCGCCAATAAATATCCTCAATATCGCAATGCAATAGAAACGTTCAGAAGCGCACAAACTCAGCGGGTTT
>JALSGT010000113.1 GCA_026982555.1 Chromatiales bacterium | reverse complement strand
GCATGGCCAGCATCGCCATGCCGGATGATGATACCCACGACATAATGCCGCCTGCCGCACCGCCCACTTGCAGCCAGTTTTCCTGTGCGGTGGATTTGAGCATTGACCAGTTGAGCATCGTGGCATCGATGCCAAAGGTTTGTTGTAGCCACGGTGTCAGGTGGGTTTGCAGCCAGTCGATGTATGCCGGCAGGGCTTTGGCCAGGGAAACCAGTTGTTGTTGTAATGCGGGTATCAGCAGCAATATCATTCCCGCCACTACCGATAACAACAGGACAAATATCACCACTACCGCTGCTGTGCGTGGCAGGCCTTTGGCTTCCATGCGGTCCACCAGCGGGTCAGCCAGATAGGCCAGCAATGCGGCGACTAAAAAAGGTGTGAGCACCGGGGCCAGCAGGTAAATCAAAAAGCCTGCCGCCAACATAACAGCGAGTAGTAGCCATTTTTGCGAATCATTTAACATGTTAAAAGCTCTGTTCAGGTTTTTTTCTGCAGGATGTTGCAGGCCCGCTTTCCCCACACCAGAATATAATCCAGCCCGCTCAGCACGGTGGTGGCAAGCACGATATAGACCAGCACTTCAATAAGCCAGGGCGTGAAGGCAAAATCGCCATGATAAAATACCACGGCCAGTACAAAAACAATCTGTATAACGGTGTTCAGTTTGCTGATGCGCGACGGCTGCATGTCAAAACGGCCCAGAGTGTAATGAAACACGACTCCGCCGACAACAATCAATAAATCCCGTATCAACACGGCGAGCAGTAACCACAGTGGAATCAGTTCCAGCCAGGTCAGGGTGATAAACGAACACACCAGCAGCAGTTTATCGGCCAGCGGATCAAGGATGGACCCCAGACGACTTTGCCAGCCATAATGCTTGGCAAGGAATCCGTCCAGTCCGTCAGAGATACCCGCCACGGCAAACCACACCAGTGCCGCACCGAATTCCAGTTGCAATAAACTCCATACGACAGGCACCACCAGAAACATACGGATGATACTGATGGCGTTGGGCAGTTGACTCAGTTCCATGATGTCCGCTTTTGACCTGCTTCTTTACTTTAAGGAAGCAGCCGATAAGTCTGCGTATTTCTTTTTGTCCAGCTGACCGACTCACCATCCACTGTCATCGGTGGCTGATAGCGTTGCAATACATGCCCCAGCGCAATGGTCTGGGCAATGGCTTCGGGGCCACCTTCCACATCCAGCTCAAAGGTGACCTGATCAGCATCCACATGCGCTACTTGCACATGTTCTACTTGTTGCAGGGATTTCAAGTAGCGGGTGACCCGCGCATAATCGCGCAAGGTGCGTACATCAATAATGGTTACAGGTAACAGATCAGCCTGCTCCCCCGCCACCGGCGCATAGCGCGACGCCAACACCTTGATGGCACCCAGGACACCTTCATCGATCACTTCCACCGGCAACGCGCCAGCCGCCGTCCATGATTGTGTTTGACCACCTTCCAACAACGTCCATTGTGCCTGCCATTCACCCCCGGCAGTGCGGTACATGCGGCCAACCAATACGGATTCAGCACGATAGCGCAGCGAGGCCTGCAAAATCGGCTCACGAAAATTACCCCATACATCGGCAAAAGGCAGTGCCCGCTGGTCTTGTAAATCCATCAATGGTAACAGCAAGGCCAAACCACGACGCTGTGCTTCACGCACCAGTAACTCACGCACAGGCTCCGGTGAATCGGCACCCAGCAGATAACGCTTGCTCTCGTCCTGCACTGCCAGCCAGGCCAGCGTTGCCGGGCGCGTCGCACCCCATACGGGCAAGCCGTTGTCACGCAGCATTTTGTCTACGGCAGCCTTGTCAAAATGGAACAGCACAATTTGTGGGTCACCCCCTTTCACATCCTTCAAAGCGGCCTCCTGCAAGGCCTGCTCACGTTGCGCCTCCGGTAACGCACGATACCGGTATTGCTGCAAAAATCTGGCTGGATGACGCATTGACCGCGCGATACCTTTTAATTCTGCGGCATCACGCCGGGCACTGACCTTGACCACCACTTCAGCCAGTGCCGCCGCCATGGCTTTCGCCCGCTCATTGCGTTTTTGACTGAAAACCTGCACCTCAGCCTCGTACAACCCACTCACTTCTGCCGCCATACCCGCTGTCGGCAACACCATCGACAATCCAGCCAACAGCACTATGCCAAAGCCACGTATTTTCATCATCGTTGTCACAACACAATCTTTTGGTTTCCACATGAAGCGCACGCTATGCGAGCCACCCGGCCAAGTCAATACAACCGCCTTCAAAAACACGAATCGCAGCACCGGTAATAAGCCCTTAATTCCTAGATTCCGCAGTTGACCGCCTCGGGGATGTATTCACATTTTGATAAATAGCTTGTCGGGTGGTTTTAGCGCATTCACGGGTTGAGTGAGTCGCTACGAGCTGTAGAGTGCGTTCAACTGTGGAATCCAGGTTAAAAACTCGCCTCTCGAAACCAGAAACTGATAACATACGCTCCGACATTCTTTACGACTATTCAGGTATCCCGTGAGCAATTCCGACACCAAACCCACTTCCTTAAGCTATCGTGATGCGGGCGTTGACATTGATGTCGGCAACCAGCTCATCGAGCGTATCAAACCCATCGCCAAAGCCACCCGCCGCCCCGGCGTGCTGGATGGTATCGGCGGTTTCGGCGCACTATTTGAAATCCCTGCCGACCGCTACGATAAACCTGTGCTGGTTTCTGGCACCGATGGTGTGGGCACCAAGTTGAAATTAGCCATGGAAATCGGCAAACACGACAGTATCGGTATCGACCTGGTGGCCATGTGCGTCAACGACCTCATCGTCGCGGGTGCCGAGCCGCTGTATTTCCTCGACTATTATGCCACCGGCAAACTGTCGCTGAACATGGCCGAAGCGGTTATCAGCGGCATCGGTGAAGGCTGCCAACAGGCCGGTTGTGCGTTGGTGGGGGGGGAAACCGCCGAAATGCCCGGTATGTACGAGGGTGATGATTACGACCTGGCCGGGTTTTGCGTCGGCGTAGTGGAAAAGTGCAAAATCATCGACGGCAGCAAAGTCGCCGCCGGAGACGTACTCATTGGCCTGACCGCCAGCGGCCCGCACTCCAACGGCTATTCGCTGATTCGCAAGATCATCGAAGTGAGCGGTGCGGATCTTAGCAAAGACTTCCACGGCACACCGCTTGGCGAAACGCTGCTGACGCCAACACGCATCTACGTTAAATCCCTGCTCGCTTTGCTGGCAAAGGTGGACGTGCATGCCCTCGCCCACATCACGGGTGGCGGCCTGCTGGAAAACCTGCCGCGCGTCATGCCCGCAGGCACCTGCGCCATCATCGACAGCAGCAGCTGGCAACGCCCACCGGTGTTCGACTGGCTGCAGGAAAACGGAAACGTCACCGACGAGGAAATGTACCGCACCTTTAATTGCGGCGTAGGCATGGTGCTGTGTGTCGCCAAGGCTGATGTGGAACCCGCATTGCACCTGCTCAACGAACAGGGTGAAGACGCCAGCGTCATCGGCCGGATTGAAACTGCGGCGAGTGACAGCAAGCAAGTGACCATTAGTTCAGGAATAGGCACATAATACCTAAATTCCGCAGCTGATCGCTTAGAGGATTGGCGGTGTTTTCAGTGAAAAGGCTAACGGAATGATTTGACGCTCAGTCACTCGCTTCCTTCGACAGTTCTTCCAGGCTGATATGGCGCACATCCTTGCCTTTCACCAGATAAATGACATATTCACAGATATTACGCGCATGATCTCCGATACGCTCCAGCGCACGCGCTGACCACATGGTATCCAGTGTTCGTCGCACATTACGTGGGTCTTCCATCATAAACGTGATCATTTGCCGCATGATGGCATCGTATTCCGCATCCACTTTGAGATCTTCCTGCGCCACGCCGGCTGCCGCTTCTGCATCCATGCGCGCAAAAGCATCCAGCGCGCCACGTAACATTTTGCGCACCTGATCGCTCAAATGCTCCAGTTCACTGTATTGGTTTTTGGGTCGCTCCATATCGGCCAGATGAATCGCCATACGCGCCACTTTTTCTGCCTGATCCCCCATGCGTTCCAGGTCGGTAATGGTTTTGATAACCGCAACGATCAAACGCAAATCACCCGCTGCCGGTTGTCGGCGCGCCAGTATCTGTATCGATTCTTCATCGATAGCGACTTCGTAGGCGTTTACCTGATAATCACGACTGATCACACCTTCCGCTTGCTCAACATCACCCGACACCAGTGCTGCGGTCGCATTTTCAATCTGCTCTTCCACCAGGCCGCCCATGGCCAGCACTTTGTGACGAATCGCTTCCAGGTCTTCATTGAACTGTTGCGAAATGTGGTGACTGATATTTCCCGTTCCCATGTCTGGCCTCTCTGCGGTAACAAACTTAACGATAACGACTAACCGTAACGACCCGTAATATAATCTTCGGTCTGTTTTTGGTCTGGATTGGTAAACAGCGTATTGGTATCACCATATTCAATTAACTTGCCCATGTACATAAAGGCTGTGTAATCCGATACCCGCGCCGCCTGCTGCATGTTGTGCGTAACAATAACGATGGTGTATTTGTTCTTCAGTTCGTAAATCAGTTCCTCGATTTTCAGCGTGGAAATCGGATCCAGTGCCGAAGCAGGCTCATCCAGTAATAATACTTCCGGTTCGATAGCAATAGCACGCGCGATCACCAGTCGTTGTTGCTGCCCCCCGGATAAACCAAAGGCGCTGTCGTGCAGCCGATCCTTTACTTCATCCCACAATGCCGCACTTTTGAGCGCATTTTCCACCACTTCGTCCATGGTGCGACGGTCTTTGATGCCCTGCAACCGCAAACCATAGGCTACATTCTCATAAATGGATTTGGGAAACGGGTTGGGTTTCTGAAACACCATACCCACTCGTCGGCGTAAATCAGCCACATTCACTGATTTATCATAAATATTCTGCTCATCCAGCAAAATTTTACCGTCGATGTGTACACCATCCACCAGATCATTCATACGATTGATGCAGCGCAGCAGAGTCGATTTACCACAACCACTGGGACCGATGTAGGCCGTCACCCGCTGCTTGGGAATCACCATATCAACATCGTACAACGCCTGTTTTTTACCATAAAACAAGTTGAGCCCCTGTACTTTCAGACAAGGTGTTTCATCCGCCACTTGCCGCGTATTACGACCACGCGCCAGCAATTCAATATCGATAGCATGTGTTGGTATGTTGTCACTCACTGACGCATCGGGTGTTTGTTTTATATCAGTCATACGTTATTTCAACCAAAATTCGGATTAATTCTCAAGCGCGCGATACTTTTCACGCAGACGATTGCGAATGGCGATGGCGGCCAGATTCAACGCCACAATTACCAGCACCAGCAACAATGCCGTGGCATATACCAGCGGCCGTGCCGCCTCGACGTTCGGGCTTTGAAAGCCAACATCGTAAATATGAAACCCCAGATGCATGAATTTACGATCCAGATGCAAAAAAGGTATATTGCCATCCAGCGGCAACGACGGAGCCAGCTTCACCACCCCGACCAGCATCAACGGTGCGACTTCACCGGCAGCACGGGCGATGGCCAGAATCAAACCCGTCATAATAGCCGGGCTGGCCATGGGCAGCACTGTGCGCCATAACGTTTCAGCCTTGGTTGCCCCCAGGGCAAGACTGCCTTCACGCACAGATTTCGGGATTCGCGATAAACCCTCCTCTGTGGCGACAATGACTACCGGCACTGTCAGCAATGCCAACGTTAGCGATGCCCACAGCAGGCCGGGGGTACCGAAGGTCGGTGTTGGCAATGCTTCGGGGAAAAACAATTGGTCCAGATTGCCACCGAGAAAATACACAAAGAAACCCAGGCCAAACACGCCATAAACTATGGATGGCACACCGGCAAGATTATTCACGGCAATACGAATCAGCTGTGTCATTGGTCCCTGTTTGGCATACTCACGCAGGTACACAGCAGCAACGACCCCAAAAGGCACCACCATGATGGACATGATAATCACCATCATGACCGTACCAAAAATAGCGGGAAAGATACCTCCTTCGGTATTGGCCTCACGGGGTTCATCACTGACAAACTCCCATACTTTAGCCATGTAAAAAACCAGCTTGTCGAACAGCGACATCGCGTTAGGCCGGTAGGCATGCACCACCTTGGCCAGCGACACTGTCACTGTTTCCCCGGTAGATACCGTCACCAGTATCTGATCCCGGTTAATGTCTGTGTATAAATCTGTCAGGCGTTTTTGCAGGCCTGCATAATCCGCATTTAATGCAGCACGCTCCCGCGTGATGCGTTCCTGTTCAGCAGGGTCGGTATTGTTTTCCAGTTCCAGGCCGCGTTCACGCAGGCGCAAGCGCTCCAGCCCGTAGTTAATAGAACCAATTTCGCCTTTTTCCAGTTCGCGGATTTGTGCAAACAGTGCCGTCGCACGTTGCAAACGTTGTTGCAGACTTTCCCATGCATCCTCACCCGCTGCCACCGTCTGCTGGTTTTCCTGCACTGCACTGAGATAGCCATATAAATTGCCCCACTCCCGGCGCTCTATCGCCAGCAGGGTTTGCGGTTTGCGCATATCCTGAATGCCGGGCTCCAGTATCCAGCGAAAATCCTGGCCCAGGACATCACGGTTACCCGTCTTGAGCAGATAACGGGTAACATCTTCGCCACCCTCGATGGTTAATCCCGCTTCACGCAAACGCTGTGCGCTAACGGCTTCTTCGTCATGTATCTCGCCAACAAGGCGCACCACACTATTGTCCTGGTTTTTATAATCGTACTCCCACACGGTGGCAGGCCAAAAATGTCCAAGGCCGCGTGCGGCAATCAGCAACAGTAGACCAAACACCAAAATCAGGCTCACACTTACCGCGCTGGCGGTGAGCCAGATCCAGGGATTGCCGGATTTAAACCATTGTCTGATCATGAGAGGCTCACAGCGAACTGTATTTAGTGCGCAGACGCTGGCGCACAACCTCTGCCAGAGTGTTAAAGACAAAGGTAAATGCAAACAACACCAGCGCCGCAAGAAACAACACACGATAGTGTGTACTGTCCACTTCTGCCTCCGGCATCTCCACAGCAATATTGGCCGACAGGGTGCGCATACCTTCAAAAATACTGAAGTCCATTATCGGTGTATTACCCGTTGCCATTAACACGATCATGGTTTCACCCACGGCACGGCCCATGCCGATCATCACCGCAGAAAAAATACCGGGGCTGGCCGTGAGTATGACCACTCGCACCAGGGTCTGCCACGGCGTGGCGCCCAATGCCAGGGAACCAAATGATAAATGTTTGGGTACGCTGAATACGGCGTCTTCAGTGATAGAAAATATCGTCGGTATTACTGCAAACCCCATGGCCAATCCCACCACCAGGGCATTACGTTGATCAAAACCCACACCCAGCTCGCTGCTTAGCCAGTGGCGCATATCACCATCAAAGAACATGGCTTCCAAAGACTCACTCATCCCGAACGACACTGCGCCCAATACCAGTACCACCGGCAATAACAGTGCAGCATCCCAGCCTTCAGGTATAAAGTGGCGAATACGCGCGGGTAATTGTTGCCAGAGAAAGGCGAACAACAGCACACCCAGCGGCACCACAATCAACAAACTGAAAATGCCCGGCAAGTTCGCTTCCAGCAATGGCGCTAACCACAGCCCGGCCAGAAAACCGAGAATCACCGTCGGCAGGGCTTCCATGGTTTCGATGCTGGGCTTCACAATCCGGCGCATTTTCGGTGCCATGAAATACGCGGTATAAATCGCTCCGCATATGGCCAGCGGCACTGCCAGCAACATGGCATAAAATGCGGCCTTAAGAGTACCATACACCAACGGCGTAATACTTAGCTTGGGTTCAAAATCATCACTGGAGGAAGATGACTGCCAGGCATATACCGGCTCTTCGTAACTTTCGTACCACACCTTGCCCCACAGCGACGACCAGGAAATTTCCGGGTGTTCATTGTCCACAGACCAAAACGACAACCGGCCTTTGACATCTTCCACCAGCAAGGCATTGGCGCGTGGTGCGATGGCCAGCTTGTTAAGTGCGACATCACTGCCGCGCTGTATCAACAATAAACGCTGGGCCGTGGAATGATAAATCGCAATCAGCCCGCTCTCGTCGGCCGCAACAAACCCCTTGCGGGAAAACTCCGGGGCCAGGCTATTAATCGCATGCGTCTGTTCGGTAAATTCACGAATCGGCTTCAGAGCCTGATTGCCACGCTCATCACGCACACTGAACCACTGCACTACCCGGCCACTGCTGTCACCCACCAATAACGATATATCACCGGTTAAAAACTGTACACTGGTTACATTCAGACCGACATCCACCAGTCGCAATTGCTGCACCTGACGAGGCTCACTTTTATCACTGACATCAACATGCACCAGGCTGCCGTCGGCATAAACGATGTACAAATTGAGCTGCTCTTTATCCAGCAGCAGTTGCATAATCTCTGCCTGCGTTCCCTGCTGTTCTGCAAACAACAACACCTGCTCACGCTCCAGTTCAGGCGCGTCATCGGTAAAAGATTCTTCTTTAAGAAAATGGGTCAGCAACAGACGACCATCTGCTGTTTGCGCCACGATAGTGGCTTCTTCTTCGCCATCCTGAAAAGCAATCCGTGTCAGCGCCCCACCGTTCTCATCAATGTCCAGCGGCTCTTCGCCTAATGGATATTCAATACCCGGCGTAATCAGGCGTTTATCATCGGGATAACTCACCTTGTAAATATGCCGGGCAACAAGCGCAGCACCGTTGGACAAACCCAATGCAAATCGCGCCGATGTCGGCTCACTGACCGCAAAACTGCTGATCCCGGCATCTACCGGTAATGTCAGTGCATATTCATTAATTGTCTTGCCATTTTGCAAATCAAAAAAGACAGCACGACCCTCTCCCGTCAAACGAAAACCAATTTCCGCCTGCTCCTCCATTGCCAGATGCAAAGACGGGCCACTGCCATGACCTGCCTCGCTACCCGGCAACGCATAATCCGCCACACGCTCCATTTCAGCCGAGCCAAACAACGGCAACACCACAAACAACAAATAGAAAAAAATCAGCACGATGGCAAGAATAACGCTCATGCCACCCACGGCCACGCCGTAAGATGCCAGGCGATCTTTCAGCATACGCCAGCGGCGACGGCGTTGATTTTCGGCGCTGTCCGTTGCCGGCAACACCGGAGAGGCAGATGAATTGGAGACAGTGCTATCAGGCATCAGCGCATGATAGGGAAAAAATATGACAGTTTTGTGACATGTGCTTTTCTACGAAAAAATACGCGAATTTATTTAACCCTGAAACAGCCACAAAAACCCTGCCGAAACAGGGTTTTCATGCCACACACAGACTTACTGAATACTGGCCAGTGTTTTTGCAGCCACTTTAGCGGGCAGGGGAATGTAACCATCTTTTATCACCACTTCCTGTCCCACTTTCGACAACACCAATGTGATGAACTCACGTTCCAACGGAGCCAATGGTTTGTTGGGGTGTTTGTTTACATACACATACAGGAAGCGTGACAGCGGGTATTTTTTGCTGACGGCGTTTTCCGAGGTGGCAGCCACAAAAGGCTTACCGGGTTTTTTCGCCAGCGGTATGGATTTCACCCCGGAGGTTTTATAACCAATGCCGGAATAACCAATGCCGTTAAGCGAGCTGGACACCGATTGCACTACTGAGGCTGAACCCGGCTGCTCATTCACGTTGTTTTTAAAATCACCCTTGCACAGCGCCTTTTTCTTGAAATAACCATAAGTACCGGACACGGAGTTACGACCGTATATCTGAATCTTGCGATTAGCCCAGGCACCCGTCAAACCCAGATCACCCCATTTGTTCACATCCTGTTTACCGCCACATTTTCGGGTAGAGGAAAAAATGGCATCAACATCAGCGATGGTCATGCCTTTGATGGGGTTGTCTTTGTGTACATAAACAGCCAGGGCATCAATCGCAACCGGAATAGCCATTGGTTTGTAACCAAACCGTTTTTCAAACGCGGCAATTTCCTTGCTTTTCATTTTGCGGCTCATGGGGCCAATGGCTGCTGTGGATTCGGTCAGCGCAGGGGGGGCTGTCGATGAACCGGCCGCCTGAATTTGAATATTGACGTTGGGGTATTCACGCTTGAACTCTTCAGCCCACAATGTCATCAGGTTGGCCAACGTATCAGAACCCACGCTGGACAAGTTGCCAGATATGCCGCTGGCACGCTGATAATCAGCCAGACCCTCATCCAGCTTGGCTCCCGCTGAAACAACACCGGTAAATAATGCGCTGGCGGCAATCACACCAATAACTGTTTTTCTCATTATCGTTTTCATACAAAAACATGTTGTATTCATTTGCTCTTTGACTCCAGAAATTAAAGTGATACAGTTTGTGTGCCTTCAGTATCTCGCACAAAAATGACAAGAGTGTGACACGGATATGTCCGTCACATGACCATTGCTGTCAACGGTTTTTTGATGATGCATCGCGCGACATCAACATTTTTGCGGCAAAGGTGCATCGAAACACGCTGCCTTTGCCCGGCTGGCTTTCGATGCCCAGCCACGCTTCATGCCGGTCAAGCACATGTTTGACGATGGCCAGCCCCAGCCCCGTGCCACCATGTTCACGCGACCGTCCGGCATCGACGCGATAAAACCGTTCCGTCAACCGGTATATGTGTTGAATGGCAATACCAATACCATCGTCCTGCACTTCAAAGCAGGCGTTATCAGCATCACGATACCAGCGCACGATGATATGACCTTTGTCCGGTGTGTATTGCACGGCGTTAAATAACAAGTTGGAAAAGGCGCTGGTGAGTTCTTTTTCGCTGCCACGCAACCAGAGACTGTCATCGCTTTCCAGGCTGATATGATGCTGGCTTTCTCCACTGAGTACACTCGCGTCTTCCACCAGCGATGCCAGTAATGCAGGCACTGCCACAGGATCACGCATGGCAGTTTTATCTTCGTTTTCCAGGCGCGACAACATCAGCAGATCTTCCACCAGCCGGGTCATGCGTTGCGTCTGCCCTTGCATTTGTTGCAGGCACTTGCGCCATTGATTGCTTTGCTCACTGTCGTCCACCGCCATGTTTTCCAGATAACCGGAAACCACGGTTAGCGGTGTACGCAGTTCGTGTGACACATTGGCCACAAAATCACTGCGCATACGTTCCAAACGTTTGATGCGACTGATATCCCGCACCACCAGCAACTTGTGTTGATTACCATAGGGCACGACACGAAAGGCAAAATAACGCTGTTCATCCAGCGGGGAAACCATTTCCAGCGGTTCTGAAAAATCACCCCGTGCAAGAAATTCGCTAAAGCGTGAATGGCGAATCAGATTATCGATACGCTGCCCTATATCCTGTTTGCTTTGCAGACCCAGATAACGTTTGGCTGCTTTGTTGAACCATTCGATGTAATCATCTTCGGTAAGCACCACAGTGGCATCCGGCATAGCTGCGGTACTTTCCTTGAAGCGCGAAAGGATTGTTGCCAGCTTTTTTTTACGCTGGCGATCACTGCGCTGCAATTGATAAATATGCTCGAAGACTTCGCCCCAGATACCGGAGGCAGCCGGTGGCTCGGTTTTTTTGCGCCGATGGTACCAACGCTCCAGTCGGTGGAGGTTATAGAGATGCCAGCCGAGATAACCCATCAGGGCCGAAGTCAACATGACATGTGGCACGCCCAGCAACCAGCCCACAAACAGCGCGCTGCCAAACAGCGCCACCATGCGCCACAATTCACGGACCCAGGGATTAGACATACCGGAAAATGCGACCTATGCCTGTACAGAAAAACGATAACCCGCACCACGCACGGTTTGAATCAGTCCCGCTGCCTTGTGGGGCTCCAATGCCTTGCGCAGACGACGAATATGCACATCAACCGTTCTGTCATCAATATAGACATTGCGCCCCCACACCCGGTCCAGCAATTGCTCACGGGCAAACACCCGCTCCGGGTGCTGCATAAA
>JALSGT010000112.1 GCA_026982555.1 Chromatiales bacterium | reverse complement strand
CTTCTCGATTTATTAGCCCTTTAATTTTCTTCCAGTTAGACTTTATTTTTTCTAAATCAGTTTTATCGCTATAAGGCGTTTTCTTTTTCCTTGAGCTCATATCTCGTTAATCCTTATTGCACATAACTTATTAGTATTAGGCACATTCGCCCGGTTACCCTCCAGTATTGAGCGAAGAATCAGGCAAACTTGCCTGATAAGCGCGAAAACTGGTCAATTTGCCCTGATATTTGATATTAGGATGATATTTAGGCATATTCGTCTGCTATTTTTTCAAACTCTATTCCCCGGTAATCAGTATGTCAACTCAGGATTCTGGAAACGATTTATTAACAGACATGCGCGATTTGATGCGGCGTTTGCATTATTCCATCCATACTGAGAGCGCTTATTGCGATTGGGTTGTGCGTTTTGTTCGGTTTCACCAGATGGAGGTGCGAGGGGACGCAAAAAGAAAAATGTAAGGTGTTGCATCCTCTGCGCCTTTGCGGGCTGGTGTTCCGGGGTTTCAACCTCTGGATTCTGGCCTGCGCCAGGATGACGGTATTCCTTATGGGCTGCGGGAAAACTTAACCTGGAGCAATTAAATGGTTTCCCGCTTTGCTTAAACCTAAATTTATGAAGGTTGGTGTATAAATTTATGAAGGTTGGTGTATTTGTTCAATAAAATTACACGCTGCCGTTAACAACTATCAGGCTCCAACCACCTTATTGATTTTCAGCCTTTATATATACGGTCACCCTGTCAGCAACGTATTTCCCGGCCACACAAACGATCAAAATACAGTATCATTGCACCTTCTTTTTTCTGGCTCCCACGCTCCCGCGTGGAACCCATACCGGCATAAACTGATAGCACTGTCCGCATCCCTGCGCGGAACATGGGGACGAGAGCCGCTAGCCTAATGACAGTGACGCAGAAGCATGGAAATGGGAAAAGCTGAAAAACACACGTAACAAGACGAAGTAACACAGGCAAATTATGAAACCATCAATTCACAACAAACTGGAAACCATTGCGGACCGCCTTGAAGAAGTCAGTGCCCTGCTCGCTGATCCCGGCGTGATGTCGGATCAAAACCGGTTTCGTGAGCTGTCCAAAGAATATGCGCAAATCGATCCGGTGGTGAAATGTTTTAAGGATTACCAGTCCACGTTAGCGGATCTCGGCGAAGCGGAATCATTGCTCAAAGATGATGACCCCGAAATGCGTGAAATGGGGGAAGAGGAACTCAAAAGCGCTAAAGACCGCCAACAGGTACTGGAACTTGAGTTACAAAAATTGCTGTTGCCCACGGACCCCAACGATGACAGCAATACGTTTCTGGAAATCCGTGCGGGCACCGGCGGTGATGAGGCTGCACTGTTCGCCGGCGATTTGTTTCGCATGTATTCACGTTATACGGAAAACCGCCGCTGGCAGATCGAGATCATCAGCGAGAGCCAGGGCGAGCATGGCGGTTACAAAGAGATCATTCTGCGCATCATCGGCCAGGGTGCCTATTCGCGGCTCAAGTTTGAATCCGGCGGTCATCGTGTGCAGCGCGTGCCGGAAACTGAGTCCCAGGGACGGATTCACACATCGGCGTGTACGGTTGCAGTCATGCCGGAAGTGGCCGAAGTGGAACAGATCGAAATCAATTCTGCTGACCTGAAAGTGGATACTTTTCGTGCCTCCGGCGCGGGGGGGCAGCATGTCAATAAAACCGATTCGGCGATTCGCATCACTCACCTGCCCACGGGCACAGTGGTGGAGTGTCAGGACGAGCGTTCACAACACAAAAATCGCGCCCGGGCCATGTCACTATTGCAGGCCCGCATCACTAATGCCGAGCGTGAAAAACAGGATGCCGAACAGGCCGAGACCCGTAAATCGCTGGTGGGCAGCGGGGACCGTTCCGGGCGTATTCGTACCTACAACTACCCGCAGGGACGCATTACCGACCACCGCATCAATCTCACCCTGTACAAGCTGGACGAAATCATGCAAGGCAATCTCGATCAGATTGTTGAGCCGTTGATCAATGAACATCAGATTCAACAACTTGCACAATTAAGTGACGAATAACCCCAATACCACTGAGCCCGGCAGCATCAAAAATCGCCTGCTGGATGCAGAAATGCAACTGCGTCATGCCGGATTGACCGAACATCCCCAACGGGATGCCGAGATCCTGCTGGCCCACGCGCTGGAGCAAACACGCACTTATTTGCGTACCTGGCCGGAGCGCATGCTCGAATCAGCGCACCTCGCACAATTTCAGGCTCTGCTCGTACGGCGCTGCCAGGGAGAACCTGTTGCTTACCTCACCGGCAAGCGCGATTTTTGGGATATGACGTTAACTGTGTCTCCTGACACCCTTATTCCTCGGCCTGAAACGGAAACATTAGTGGAGCTGGCTCTGGAAAAAATCCCACCCGACGCTCGCTGGCACATCGCCGATCTCGGCACCGGCAGCGGAGCCATCGCCCTGGCTATCGCCCGTGAGCGTCCCCGGTGCCAGATCGTTGCTACAGATATTTCATCCGCCGCATTGGACATCGCCAGCGGCAATGCGGCTCGGCTCAAGGTCAACAATGTCCGCTTTGCCAGCGGTCGCTGGTGTGAGCCTCTGGCGGGCGAATGTTTTGAAATGATCGTCAGCAACCCGCCTTACATACATTCTGCCGACCCTCATTTGCAGCGGGGTGATCTGCGTTTTGAACCACTTACAGCATTGCAATCCGGCCCGGATGGTCTCACAGATATTCGCACCATTTGCAGCGAAGCCCGACAGCATCTGTGTGAGCCCGGCTGGCTGTTGCTGGAGCACGGTTACAATCAGGGCGCGACAGTGCCCGCTATTTTACGCGAACAGGGCTATTTACAGGTACAAACCCAAAAAGATCTGGCGCAAAACGACCGCATCAGCCTGGGAGCCTGGGTGCAGCCCACGCAGGAAACATAGAATTTCCAGCGTAATCGGGCTAGGATTAGAGCATGGATTCACCCACTGCTGATTTCATTAAAACCCGTGAAATCCACTTTTACAATGTGGACCCGGCGAGCAATGATGCCCGTGAGGCATTGCGCCTGTTGCTGGGCACGCCCAGCATTGAAGATGTGTGTGCATTGACGAATAACTGTATTCAGATCAGCTACGATATCCGCCAGGTTACCCTGCAAACACTGGAAACTGCGCTGATGGAAGTGGGCTTCCATCTCGACAACAGCCTGTTAATTAAAATGAAACGTGCATTGTTTTATTACACGGAAGAAACCCAGTTGATGAATCTGGGTTATCAACATGATCAGGCCAGTTCCACGCTCGATATCTTTGTCAATTGTTATCATCAACGTAAACACGGCTGCCGTGATCAACGACCGGAGTATCTGCGACATTACTCCTGAAAAAACACCCACTTTCGGTTATCCCTGAGACCTTCGATGAACGATCACCAACTCCTCCGCTACAGTCGGCAAATCATGCTGCCTCAGATGGACATTGCCGGACAGCAACGCCTGATGCAATCCCACGCATTGATTATGGGTCTCGGCGGCCTGGGCTCTCCCGTTGCCATGTATCTGGCAGCCGCCGGTGTGGGGCAGCTCACGCTGGTGGATTTTGATACCGTGGATTTATCCAATCTGCAACGGCAGATTATTCACAGCCACAGTGACATCGACCGTGCCAAGGTAGACTCCGCAGCAGACACACTGCATGCCCTGAATCCGGAAATCACGATAAACACGCTGGACAAAAAACTCACTGACGAGGCGCTCACCCACGCCGTCCGGCAGGCCGATGTGATCATCGATGCCTGCGACAATTTTGCCACCCGTTTTGCCATCAACCAGGTCTGCGTCAGCACGCACACACCACTGGTATCCGGCGCAGCCATTCGCCTGGAAGGACAGGTATCTGTTTTCCCGAATACACTTGGCGGCGATGCTCCCTGTTATCGCTGCCTCTACGACGACATCCCCGAAGCCGAAGCCAGATGCAGCGAAACAGGTGTACTCGCCCCCCTGGTGGGCATCATCGGCAGCATTCAGGCCACCGAAGCCCTCAAACTGCTCAGTGGGCTGGGCACACCTCTTGCCGGACGCTTGTTAACGCTGGATGCCAGCACGCTGGAATTCCGCGAAATTCGCCTGCGCCGTGACCCGCAATGCCCAGTCTGTCATAAACCATGAAACATACCTGCCAAAATATACCCCCTATAAACATAAAAAAATTGACCCCGTCATATTTTCAATAAATACTGCGGTCACCCTGAATTCCGCAGTTGACCGCTTCGAGGATGTATTCACATTTTGATAAACAGCTTGTTTGGCAGTTTAGACGCACTCACCTAACCTGATGTTAACAACGGCAGAAATATTACATAACATGCTGTTGACGTATTATTAAAAAACGTGCATGTAATACCTCTCTGTTCAGCACTCATACTTCAGTCTGTTTTTGTTCATTCTGATTACCGGCAAAACGTTGGCGGAATGCGGAAACCTTGAATAAAAGCGCGGGAATAGTTTGAACGTTTACGGCTAAAAGGCGGACACAACAACAAGTAGGTGCTTTAAAAAACAGTAACAGCATGGATGCAGGGGGGTGGTGAGTGACTCAGGTGACAAAACCAGGACACAAATACAAGGAAATCGGGGAAGGTTTAAAATGAACACAGGCCCGCGCATCACAGGCATCTATTTATGTGTGTTCATCACATTTTTCCCGTGGCCTGCCTTTTCAACAGATACTGCTGACCACAACGCCACTGATCACGAAAATGACAACGCACTCATGGGCGTCGGCGCCCATTTTGCATGGATTTTGTTTGATGCCATCAAGGCCGACCTGGAAAGCAAAGTTGGCCGCCGTGTCATTTTGTTTGGTGAAAATTCCATGCTTGGCGTCGGCTGCAATGCCGGCATCAAGGCTGCCAGACAGGCGACCCAAAGCCGGGAAACATTTGGTTTTATCTGCTGCTCCTTAAGCGATGAAGAAATCGAAAAAGAACAACTTATCGTCTATCCACTGGTCAAAGAGCCTATTCTGATTCTTACCCACAAAGACAACCCGGTGGACAACCTCAGCTCAGACCAGGTGCGCGCTATTTTCCGTGGTGACCTGACAAGCTGGGCCGACGTGGATGAAATGAACAAACCCATTGTGGTGGTCACGCGCCTGCACTGCAAAAAACGTCCTGGTCACTGGAAGACCATTTTGCCCGATCACAAGGCATTCCGTCAGGAACGCCTGAATGTCACCAGTGCTGCGGCCATGGTGCAGCGGGTAGGCGACTTCCGCGGTGCCATTGGCCATACCGGTGCCACCTGGATATTCGATGCCAAAGACCCGATAAAAATTATCAGGGTGGACGGTTTTAAACCCACAGCAGAAAACCTGCGCAACGGTAAATATCCCTTTTATCGCCAACTCTCGGCCATCACCAATCGTCGTCCGTCACCGGATGTGGTCAAACTCATTACTGAAGCACAAACCGGCGAAGCCTTCCGCAAGGTTGCCCGGCAATATGAGCTGCTGCCACTCAATCCGATGCGGCAAATGTCATCGGCAAATGCTGCCGCCGCAACACAATAATATTTTCTGTTTATGCTGACCACATACCGCGCACGCCTGTTTTTTTACACCATTTTGCTCATCACATTTTTGGTGACAACACTTGCGTATACCTATACTTATTCACGCGATGCCATTCTGGAGCAAGCTAAATACAATCTTTCAAACACAGCCCGCCTGCTCTCTGGCAATATTGAGATGGAAGAAAACGGGCTCCTGCACCATGCCGAAATGATTCGTGATGACCCGCGCATCCAGGAGTATATGTACATGGTCACCAAAATAGGGGCCGAAGAAGATGCCTTGCGCCGGCTGTTTAAGCGTGATTTCAGTTGGCTTCCTGTAGCGCGTTTTGTCTTTCTTGACCTGAACGGGCAACCGCGACTCAATACAAAAAATGCCGACCTTGCCAACGCGGTACAGGAACACCTGCGTCAATCACAAAACAACATTTTTTACACCCAAAGCTCACGCGGGCTTGAACTGGTCGCCTGGGCATCTATTTCCTGGCAAGGCACCCCGCTAGGTACCATTGCCATTACCCACCTGCTTGACAAGCATTGGCTCCGCCAGCATCAAAGTTACAGTAGCGGGCATCTGTTCATCGAAAAACATAATGTCGTGCAATTAAGCAGCCTGCCCGAAAGTGAAGGTAAAACTTTTCTGCCGCGCGGTGACAGCATTGTGATAAATGACACCATTTATCAGGTGCGCGCTATCCCTCTTGCGGGTGAGGATCTAAGCACCCCTCATCTGTGGCACGGCATTTCAGAACAGGAGGTGCTCAAACAATTAAAACGACACGGCCAGATCATTCTTGCATTGGCCATATTTGGCAGCCTTGCCACGTTAATCATGGGGTTGATCATTGCCCGCGACTTCAACCGGCCACTAAACCAGTTAATGGAAATCACTCGTGCAGTCACACGAGGTGCATTACCCATGATGGGTCAAGCCGTGGAAACCAACGAAATTGACACCTTGTCCAATCGTTTTTCCGAAATGCTGCAAAGCCTGCGCGAAAAACAGGAAGAGATCGACCGCGCCCACAGACGGCTGGAAGAATCGGCCATCACCGACTCACTCACAGGCCTGCATAATCGTCGCTACCTCAAACAAATATTTCCGCAACTATTTGCACAAACACAACGTGAAACACACTGTCTCAGTGGCCTCATGCTGGATCTGGATTATTTCAAACGCATTAACGATCAATACGGTCACCTCGTCGGCGACCAATGCCTTGCCCATATGGGCGAGGTATTAAAAGAATCCTGTCGCGCCAGCGACTATATTTTCCGCATGGGCGGAGAAGAGTTTTTAATTCTGAGTTTGAATGACACGACTCAGGGAGGAAAAATACTGGCGGAAAAAATCCGTGACACCCTGGCAAAAAACCCTATCACTTACCAACAAGTGCTCATCAGCATGACCACCAGTATCGGCATTGGGCTCACCGACAACCAACTGGATGCAGAGGCCGCATTAACCACCCTGCTGTTTCATGCCGACAAAGCGCTTTACGCCGCTAAAAACAATGGTCGTAACCAGGTGATTATTTATAACGCCACCTTGCAAAATACCTCGTCCGCTTGACGCTTTGACAGCGCATCACCTGAGCGCTCGATAGAGAAGCTATCACGTACCCATACCAATATTATTAAGCACGGGTCACGCTCGGGTTCGCAAGCTCACCACCAACCTGCACTGTATCGTTACTTGTTAACTTGATGGCATGGGTACCCATGCCTCACCAAAACCGAAATGGCTTTACTTGATTAGAGCACAACACTTGCACTATAGTGCAATCATGCAGATTATTACTATTCAGCCCGAAGCCATTTTTCAGGCACTGGCGGACGAAACCCGATTGCGGATCATCCGCCTGAAAGTAGTGACGGGAGACGAGTCCTGTTTATGTGAGCTGGTTGACAGCCTGCAAGAACCTTCATACAAGCTCTCCCGTCACCTGAAAATTTTGCGCCAGGCGGGACTGTTGTCATCCCAAAAAGAGGGGCGTTGGGTCTATCATCGTCTGGTGACAACGCCTGCGTATCTGGCGCAGCTATACGCTACCGTGCAGGCACTTCCCGATTCAAAAGGAATCTACCGTGCAGATTTAAAACGCTTCCGCGACCGCTTGTGCCTGCGCGAAGATGGACGATGCCAGGTGGGTATCCAGTCGGAAGCGTTCAAAACCGAGGCGGGATAGTGATGTCCAGCTGTGGCTGCGAAATCGAGATTAAAGACAGGGAGCAAAGCCGTGTACTCATCCTGTTACTGGCCATTAACGGCGTCATGTTTATTGCGGAAATCACCGCCGGCATTATTGGTGACTCCACTGCCCTGATTGCTGATTCGCTGGACATGCTGGCCGATGCCACAGTTTACGCCATTGGCCTTTATGCCGTGGGGCGGAGTCTGCTCGTCAAGGCAAAAGCAGCCCATATCAGTGGCATTTTTCAAATCGTGCTGGGGCTTGGGGTATTGATTGACATCGTGCGCCGCACCATTACCGGCAGCGAGCCAGAATCAGTCATGATGATTGTTGTAGGGATGGTGGCGCTGATCGCAAACACGATTTGCCTGGCGTTAATCTATAAACACCGCCAGGGTGAGGTGCATATGCGCGCGAGCTGGATTTTTTCTAAAAACGATGTGATTGCCAACCTGGGTGTCATTGGCGCTGGCTTTCTGGTTGCCTATACAGGCTCATTCTGGCCCGACCTGATTATCGGTTTACTGATTGCCGTCATTGTGATCAGAGGCGGCATACACATCATCAATGACGCCCGGCAGGAAAAAACACTGTAATCATGCGCCGATTCATTGTCTCTTTACTGATTCTCGCTGTCCTTGTCACCAATGTGGCCTGGGCAGTGGACGACTGTTTTTTGCCGTATTCACAAACGTCAAACGACGTTTCCGGGCTGATACTGCCAGGCAATCTGCCCGATGATCGTCAGAATGACGGTGTTTGCGACGATCTTTGTATCGGTTGGCTTCATCTTGTCGCCATTACGTCGGGTAGCAAGCTCGATTATTTTCCATCTACCCGTCAGGATGTGGCGCGTACAAACCTCCCTTTTCACTCCCGCAGGCAAGCGCCTCCCGTTCGTCCCCCTCAAATCTGATTCTGCGATGCCTCCCTTTAATACGTCAAAGAGAGGCGAATCCAATACCCGACCTGCTTGAGCTGTTTCCGGAGAAATAGATGATGAATACGACAATAAAACACGCCCTCACCCTCTGCCTGTTAATAAGCACTCTGACCTTTGCTCCACTTTATGCAGAGGAAGAACATGAAGAAGAAGGCGGCATCCCGCCCATGAGCGCCCAGCAGCGCCAGGCCATGGGCATTTTGACGCAAACCGTCACCACCCGATTGCTGTCCGATGAGGTGGTCGCCCCCGCCGAGGTCTCCGTCAATCTTTACCGTACCGCCGAGGTGACACCGCGCATCACCGCCCAGATTATCCATCGCCACGCCCGCATGGGGCAGCAAGTGAAAAAAGGCCAGAAACTGGTCACCCTCTCCAGTGTCGAGATGGCTGCGGCGCAGGGTCAGTTATTAATCGCTGACAAGGAGTGGCAGCGGGTGCAGACGCTGGGCCGCAAGGTGGTGTCTGAAAAACGCTATGTCGCCGCTCAAGTTGATCACCAGCAGGCCTACGCCAAGGTGCTCGCCTTTGGCATGACCGAGGCACAAGTGAAGGCGTTGCTGAAACAGGGGGATGTTTCCAGGGCGACGGGCACCTTCGACCTGCTCAGCCCCCAGGCGGGCACGGTATTAAACGATGACTTTGTGATTGGTCGCGTGGTGGAGCCGGGTCAGGTATTGATGGAGATCAGTGACGAATCCCGCCTCTGGGTAGAGGCAAAGCTGGCGGCGGAGGTGACCGACCGCATTGAGGTGGGGGCTTTCGTCCGCGTGAGCAGCGATGAGCGCCAGTGGCTCAGCGGCAAGGTGGTTCAGCTCCACCGCCGCATGGATGAGACAACCCGCACACTGTCTGTGCGCATTGAGCTGGATTCAAGCGAGGGCGGCCTGCGCCCCGGTCAATTCGTCAAGAGCGCCATTGCACTCACGGCAGGCAAGCCGGTGACGGCGGTGCCCCGTGAGGCGGTGGTGTTGCTGCAAGGGAGCTATGTCGTCTTCAAGCCGGAAGGTGAGGAGATTCACCCCGCGCCGGTGGAACGCGGTGTCACACGCGGCCACTGGACTGAGATCAAGGCAGGTCTGGCCCTGGGTGACGAAATCGTGACCCAGGGTGCCTACGTACTCAAGTCGCTGCTGTTGAAATCGATGATCGGCGATGCGGATTAGGGGGCAGACATCATGTTGAATAGTTTGGTTGAAGCGTCCTTACGCTATAAATTTCTGGTGATTGTCAGTTTCGCCGTGGTGGCCTTTCTCGGCTGGCGAGCAGTGATCACGGTGCCCATTGATGCCTTTCCCGATGTCACCCCGGTGCAGGTCAATATCTACACCGAGGCGGCGGGGTTGGCGGCGGAAGATGTGGAAGAGCTGCTCACCTTTCCGGTGGAGTCCGGCATGGCGGGGCTGCCCGGTGTGCAGGAGATTCGTTCGGTGAGTCTGTTCGGGCTTTCCTATGTGTCGGTCTATTTCTCCGATGATCTCGACATCTATTTCGCCCGGCGACTGGTGATGGAGCGGCTGCAAGAGGTGGGCGACCGTCTGCCCGAGGGGTATGGCAAGCCAGAGATGGGGCCGAACACCTCGGGGTTGGGGCAGGTTTTCTGGTACACCGTGGAGCGGGCTGACAAAGCGCTGGAAAAAAATGTCAGCAACATGGATCTGCGCAGCCTGCAAGATTGGCAGGTACGCCTCATGCTGCGCACCGCGCCGGGTGTGGATGATGTGATGTCCTGGGGCGGTGAGGAGCGGCAGTTTCAGGTGGTGATCGACCCGTTGCGACTGATCGAATACGACCTCAGCTTCCGCGAAGTGATGGAGGTGATCGAACGCAACAACGGCCAGGTGGGTGGCCAGTACATCAACCAGGGGTCAGAGCAGTACCTGGTGCGTGGCCTGGGATTGGTCGAAAACGAGGCCGACATCGGCAACATCGTCGTCAAGGTCGAAGATGGCACGCCGGTCTTTCTGCGTGACGTGGCCGAGATCAATCAGCAACCGGCGCTGCGTTTTGGTGCCGTCACCCGCGACGGTGAGGAGGTGGTGCTGGGCATGGCGTTGGCCCGTATCGGCGAGAATGCCAAGAATGTCGTCGCAGCGGTGAAGGAGAAGTTCGGCGTGGTTGAATCGGCTCTGCCCGAAGGCGTTGCGCTGCGGCCGGTCTATGAGCGTACCGATCTGGTGGACAAGGCGATCAGCACCGCCGTCAAAGCGCTGGTGGAAGGCTCCATCCTGGTGGCCATTATTCTGTTTCTTTTCCTCGGCGAGATTCGTTCGGCCATCGTCGTCATCTCCGCCCTGCCGCTGGCGATGCTGATCGCCTTTATCTTCATGGGCGAGATGGGACTATCGGCCAATCTCATGTCGCTGGCGGGGCTGGCCATCGGTATCGGCATGATGATCGACGGCGCGATTGTGATGACTGAAAACGCCTTTCGCATCATGGCCGAATGGCGCGAGAAAGGTGAAAATGTGAATCGCAATGCCGCCGTGCTGGCGGCCGCCAAAGAGGTGGCCAACCCCATCGCCTTCGCCATTCTGATTATTATCGTCGTCTTCATGCCGCTCTTCAGCCTCGAAGGGCTGGAGGGCAAACTGTTCAAACCCATGGCCTTCAATATCAGCTTCGCCATGGCCGGTTCGCTGCTGCTGACGCTGACGATTATTCCGGTGCTGGCAGTGTTGATCCTCAAACCCAAAGCGGAGCGCGACACTTTGCTGGTGCGCTGGTTGAAGCGCGCCTACCTGCCGACGCTGGCGTGGTCACTGGCGCACAAAAAAACCGTGGTCGGCGGCGCGGTGGCGTTGTTGATCGGCGCGTTGGCGCTCTTCCCGTTGCTGGGCAAAGAGTTCATGCCGCAGTTGCAGGAGGGGTCGATCATGTGGCGCGTGGTCTCCATTCCCTCCACCTCACTGGAGCAGTCCATCGAGATTTCCAAAGATGTGTCGAAGGTGTTGACCGCCTTTCCCGAGGTAAAAACCACCATCGCCATGATTGGTCGCGCCGAGAAGGGCGAGACCGCCGATGTGAACTATATGGAGATCTACACCGAGCTGAATCCCCATGATGAGTGGCCCGATGCCAACCGGGAAATGCCTGATCTGGTGGATGAGATGCGCGAGCAGTTGGAGGTGGCCGTGCCAACGGCGGTGATCAGCTTTACCCAGCCGATTCAGATGCGGGTGGAAGAGTTGATCTCCGGTGTGCGCGCCACCCTGGCGGCCAAACTCTACGGCCAGGATTTGAAAGAACTGGATCGCATCAGCCAGCAGGTTAAAAACGCCATCAGCCAGGTGGAAGGCGTGGCCGATCTCTCGCTGGAGGCCAATCTCGGCAAACCGCAGATCCAGATTCGCGTCAACCGCGAGCAACTGGCCCGCTACGGTATGAACGCTGATGAGGTGCTCACCGTGGTGCGCACCGGCATCGGCA
>JALSGT010000111.1 GCA_026982555.1 Chromatiales bacterium | reverse complement strand
CAGTGGATCACCCGCCATCCCTGGCTGGTCATGCTGACCGCCGTGCTACTGGTGATGGGTGCTGCCAGCGGAGGCAAAAACCTGGCGTTCAAAACCGACTATCGCGTTTTTTTCAGTGGTGACAATCCGCAATTGCTTGCCTTTGAGGCACTCGAAGCCATGTACACAAAAAATGACAACGTCATGTTTGTACTGGCTCCTAAAGACGGCAATGCTTTCAGCGAGGAAACTCTGGAGGCAGTAAAAACACTGACAGAAAAAGCCTGGCAAACCCCCTATTCCATTCGTGTGGATTCACTGGCCAATTTCCAAAACACCGAAGCCGAAGGCGATGACTTACTGGTCAGGGATCTTATCGATGAAGAGATCGAACTGACCGATGACAACCGTAAAAAAATAAAACGCATTGCACTCAGTGAGCCCATACTGCTGAACCGACTCATTTCTGACCGCTCCCACGTCACTGGCATCAATGTCACCGTGCAACTGCCCGGTGAAAAAATGAGCGAAGTACCGGAAACAGTTGCTTTCGCACGCAACCTTGCGGCAGAAATTGAAGCCCAGTATCCACAAATTGATATCTACCTTAGCGGTATGGTGTTCATGAACAACGCCTTCGCCGAAGCCTCACAGAGCGACATGAAAGGGCTGGTACTCATCAGTTTTGCACTCATGCTGATTACTCTTGGGCTGATGATTCGCGGCTTCTCCGGCACCTTCGCCACTCTGGTGGTGATTATTGGTTCCATTATGACTGCCATGGGTATAGGCGGTTACCTGGGCTTTCCCATTACCCCGCCATCGGCTTCCACACCCACCATTGTGCTCACCATGGCCATCGCCAACTGTGTACACATTCTTGTCACCATGCTGCACGAAATGCGCATGGGTCGTGATAAAAAGACAGCCATCGTAGAAAGTCTGCGCATCAATATGCAGCCGGTATTCCTTGCCAGCATCACCACCTCGCTGGGCTTTTTGAGCATGAATTTTTCCGACGTGCCGCCTTTCCAGCATCTCGGTAACATGGTGGCTGTTGGCGTGGTCGCCTCCTTCTTTTTATCCGTGACATTTTTACCGGCATTAATGTCGGTATTGCCCGTGCGTGTACGTCGTGTTGAAAATGATGAAAGCCACCTGATGCATCGTGTGGGCGACTTTGTGGTCAAACAGCGCCAGAAGTTGATTTGGGGCATGGCCATCGTCGCCATCGCCCTGGTAGCCTCAATACCCCGCAATGAGATGAATGACGTATTTGTACATTATTTTGACGAGACAGTGCCCTTCCGCGCAGATGTCGATTTCATGACAGAAAACCTGACAGGTCTTTATATTATTGACTACTCGCTGGATTCCGGCGAACCCGGGGGCATCAGCAATCCCGAATACCTGCAGGACGTCAACGCTTTTGCAGACTGGTATCGCGCGCAACCGGAAACCATGCACGTCAGTACCATCACCGACATCATGAAACGACTTAACAAAAACATGCACGGCGATGACCAAAATTGGTACAAACTGCCGGGTGAACGCGATCTGGCGGCCCAATACCTGCTGCTGTATGAGATGTCGCTACCGTACGGGCTGGACCTTAACAATCAGATAAACGTGGAAAAATCTGCCACACGCTTTACCGTCACACTGCAAACCATGTCCACCAATGAATTGCTGGCACTGGATAAACGCGCCAGCGACTGGCTGGAACAAAATGCCCCACATGTCAGCGGTAAAGAAGGCAGCGGGGTGTCCATGATGTTCGCGCACATTGGAAAACGTAACATCATCAGCATGCTCATCGGTACCACTCTTGCCTTGATCGGTATTTCCATTATCCTGATTTTCGCCTTGCGCTCCGTCAAAATCGGTCTGCTGAGTCTGATCCCCAACCTGATACCCGCCGCTATGGGTTTTGGTCTGTGGGGATTACTGGTGGGCGAGGTGGGATTAAGCCTCTCCATTGTCGCAGGCATGACCCTGGGTATCGTGGTCGATGACACTGTGCATTTTCTCAGCAAATACCTGCGCGCGCGCAGAGAAAAAGGTCTGGATGCCGAAGAAGCCGTACGTTACGCATTCCGCAACGTGGGCATGGCTCTGCTGACCACGTCGATGGTACTGGTGATCGGCTTCATGGTGTTATCGTTATCAAGCTTTGAGTTGAATGCCGGCATGGGGCTGCTCACCGCCATCGTTATCGCCTTTGCGTTATTGGCTGACTTTTTATTGTTACCCCCCATTCTCATGCTGTTTGATAAAAAGAAAACCGACAAACAGTCCATCATCAAGGAGCCTGGTCATGCATAATTTTTCGTTAAAGATAAAACACATTGGTCTGTTTGTGCTGTTCGGTCTGCCATTGCTGGCAATGGCAGAAACACCGGAAGAAAAAGGCCTGGCTATCGCTATCGAGGCCGACAAACGCGACACGGGCTGGCAGGATCAAACCGCCAGCCTGGAAATGGTTTTACGCAATCGCCACGGCCAGGAAAGTAAGCGCATCATCCGCACCAAAACACTGGAAGTCGATGGTGATGGTGATAAAGCGCTGAGTATTTTTGATTCACCCCGTGACATCAAAGGTACCGCCTTCCTGAGTTACACCCACGCATTGGTACCCGATGAACAATGGCTGTATCTACCGGCACTGAAACGTGTCAAGCGTATTTCCTCCAACAACAAATCCGGGCCGTTTATGGGCAGCGAATTTTCCTATGAAGACCTCTCTTCACAAGAAGTGGAAAAATACAGCTACAAATATTTACGCACTGAAGAAATTGATGGCCGCGAAGCATTTGTTATCGAACGTAAACCCGCCTACAAATATTCCGGTTACACCCGTTTGATCACCTGGCTGGATACAGAAATGTATCAGCCACTGAAAATTGAATTTTATGACCGCAAAAAAGCACTATTAAAAACACTTACTTATTCGGGTTATCAACAATACGAAGGTCAGTTCTGGCGTCCGACAAATATGAGCGTAGTGAATCACCTCACCAAAAAAAGCACGGACCTGCACTGGAAAGATTATCGCTTCAGAACCGGTTTAACGGATCGTGATTTTGATCGCAACAGTTTGAAGCGCGCGCGTTAACATGTTAACCCGCACTTCTTTATCAGCGGTGTCAGCAGCCCTGCTCTGCATCCCGGCATTCAGTTACGCCGGGGAATGGTCGGGCTATGTCAGTGGTGAGTTTCGCGCCTTTGCCAACAGCCCGACTGATGCACGTCAACACGACAATAATTTTTCATTCTCGGCACAACCTGAATACTACACAGACTGGGACAACGGACAGCAAAGTTTTACCTTCGTACCCTTCGTGCGCTGGGATGAAAATGATGACGAACGCAGCCATGCCGATATTCGTGAACTCACCTGGCTAAAAGCCGCAGACAGCTGGGAACTGCGCGCTGGCATACGCAAGGTATTCTGGGGGGTCACCGAATCACAACACCTGGTGGATATCATCAACCAAACCGACCTGGTTGAAGCCACTGACGGTGAAGAAAAGCTCGGCCAGCCCATGGTCAACCTCGCCCTGATCCATGACTGGGGAACCCTGGACCTGTTCGTGCTGCCCGGCTTTCGTGAACGCACCTTTCCCGGTGAAAAAGGCCGGCTGCGTTTCTCACCGCGTATTGATACCGATCAGGCCATTTACTCATCCGACGACAAGGAACAGCATATCGACTATGCTGCACGCTGGGCCCATTACCTGGGAGACTGGGATATCGGCCTTAGCTACTTTAACGGCACCAGCCGTGATCCGCGTTTTGCATTTGGCCAGGATAACAAAGGTCAGCCCGTACTCGTTCCCATTTACGATCTCATCAAACAATGGGGGCTTGACCTGCAAGCCACTCTGGGCGACTGGCTGTGGAAATTTGAAGCTATCAATCGTTCTGGTCAGGTTGATCGGTCCGGCCAGAGTAAAAGCTACACTGCCCTCACGGCTGGATTTGAATACACTTTTATAGGTATCGCAGACAGCAACGCCGACCTCGGGGTGATTTCTGAAGTTTTGTACGATGAACGTGGTGACGATGCATTGACCCCCTTCGCCGATGATATCCTGTTAGCCAGTCGCCTCACCCTTAACGATGAACAATCTACAGAATTTTTACTGGGTATGATTTTTGACAGTGACGATGCTGCCCGCCTGCTCACCCTGGAATCCAGCCGCCGTTTTGGTGACAACTGGAAAATCACTCTGGAAGGCCAGGCATTTATCAACATCCCCAACGTCAGCACTGAACTGCTGTTCGGTATACGCAGAGACAGCTACTTACAGTTGGAAATCGCACGCTATTTTTGACAACCGGGTAAAACTTTCGATGACACCGTGCTATCGTAAAAATCGTGGCATTTATGCCTTGATTCGCTTGTTGTAACAAGCTGTTACACAAAAATTCAAATCCGCACACAGTTCGCGTCCCTTAAATGGACAACACACTGTAAAACGGTACGAACACAAAATATGAACAGCGACACACACCCGGAACCGGAGCAACTCGCGGGCTTCAATCAAACCCCCGACGCCCCGGAATATGCCGGATTACGGAGACACCTCGCTACCTGCGCTGATTGCCGACAGCGGCTAGACCAGCTCAATGCCCTGTCCCGCAGTTTACGGGCAGCCCCGCCCATCAACAAAACAGTGACCCTGCCCAATGCCGTGCTGCACGCTATCGAAAATGGTCCACTGGATGATGCCCAGCGACATGCCCTAAGCGATGACCCTGCCGCACTCAAGGCTGCGTTGCACTATGCAGCCCATGCGCAAGCATTTTGACTCTCCCGCTGAATCACCTGGCCAAGCCGGTTCCAGCACGATTCATCCCGGTACCAACCCGCCACAATCACCCGACCTGCTGCAACGCTTGTGGAACTGGAGACCCCCGGCCTGGGGCAGTATTCCGCTGAGTGCCGCCGCTGCTTTTGCCCTGGCACTGGTCGTGCTGCCATCCATAATGATTGCCGAAATCGACGTGGATCAGCCACAAGCGCGCTTTCCACAATTGCAGCCACCCCCCGGACATTACCAGTGGCTGCTGACAGTGCAAAGGGTCGATGGTCACCACTTTCGTGCCAGTGGTGGTTTTGTGGTAAACGATTTGTAATCCGGTTTTGGAAGAGCAAAATATGTGTAAATTCAGCGCCGCAACAGAAGATAATTTAGGTGGAAGTATGCCCATGGTAATTGGAAAAAATCAGAGAATCATTTAAAAAGCCTGATTGATCGATAGCTGAATGACAAAATATCGAGCCTGATCAAGGTCCCATTTATCACTGGCCAACTCAACCCGTAACCCATGCCCTTGATACCGTAAACTCAATGCTTCAATGGAGGTATTGTAGAGGCTTTGAAAACAACTATTATGGCTGTAACACCACTCCGCACCGACACTTGTAAATCGCGCAACAGTATAGTCCTGTAATTCGGCGAGCAATCCGACACTGGGCGACCACTGGTATTTGCTCGCAATAAATATTTTTCGTGGCAGCGTCTGAGTAAAATCTTTATTTGACTCAAAACCGGAAACCGCCGGGTCATAACGGACATAACCCTCCTCATCAAATGTCTTGGTATTCGATGAGGCTGTTGCGGTGGTGAAAGGCGCATTATCCCAAAACATTCTCCCAATAAGATCAACAACTTCAAGTTGGGCCATAAAATATTTGTTGGGCCGCCAGTCAATATTAAGATCCAGACTGTAACCGTTGCCACTTGGTGAGACAACATCCCGTTCAAAAAGTATATCGCGGGAATAAGAATAGTCAGCATCAAACTGAAACTCATAATTTTTTTCGCCCAGTACTGTGGCGCTTCCCTGAATAGTACCATCGGTAAATGCCTTGCCTTGCAGGTATGATGCGGCTAACCCAACATTGATACGAGAAGAAAATTTGTGCCGATACGCCAGACGAAAACCATGACTGTAATTATGCTGTGCTCTGATACGCAATTCATATTCTTTGCCTTCCTCAAGCGGCAAACGATTTTCGGCAAGATAAATCAACTCTGCGGTTTCCGATGAAAACTCCAGCTGGTAATCAAGGCGTTCCACGACACCAAATTGCCAATTACCCCACCGAAACCCTACTTCCGCCTTGTTGTAGGTAAATGCCTTGCTTCCCTTTTTTAAGGGCGTCTGCCGATCACCCAGCATGAATTTAAGGGTAACGGGTTCACTGTAAGACACACTTTGAACCGCTACATATGGTCCATATTCATCAGCACCAGCGTAAGCGGCAAACGTAACCAGCACTGATAACAGGATTAACCGAAAATACATATTGTGTTGATTCCACTCAGAAAAAAGGGCGACCAATTGGCCGCCCAACACATTGTTTACTGAAGTTTATTTATAAAATTTCGAAAGTACCATCACTGTAGGTGATTTTTGATGCGCCGTTATCCATCTTTGAAATAGTCGCATAACTTACACCATTAAATAGCACATCACCCTCCAATGCTTCCAGGTTTCCATCAAAGCGCATGGTAACGCCATCCTGATTGGTAATGGTCGCATCACCGATTGCGGCAATACCGTCTACGCCATCTACAGAGGAAACAGCAAGGTCACTCGTAATCACAATCCGGCGTCCACCATAGGTAATAGTGGTTTTCGCTACACCTTCTTCAAGGCCTGTTTTACTGCCGTTGATGTTAACGGAAACCTCCGGCAAGCCCGCCAATTGCATGGTGAAATCCAAGCCGAGTTTGGGAACAGCCGAATCCAGCATCCCGGTAGCGGCAAGAAGTTCAACATCGGCAATGTTAAACGTGAAGCGGGCAGCAAACTTGTTGCCCGCAGTATCACTGATATCACCACTTATTGTTACAGTACCGGGTATAATCTCGCTAAGATCATCGGCGGCACCTGAAACAGCAGAAGGATTAACAAACCTGGTGGCTAATGTGCCAGCAAAAGTTACCTCCGTTTCCAACGGTGTACCAAGATCATCCTGTTTCTGCGTCATCGTCGTATCCCAGTTAACGGAACCGCCCAGAACACCTGGCATAACTGCGTTACCCTGATCAATAGCCGCCCAGTCAATGGTGTACTCTGACGCCAGATTGAAGGTCACCTTTCCACTGTTGATATAAGCATCAGTTGCAGCACTTTCAAAACTGGCAGACACAATCTCGATGGTAAAGCTTGAGCCTAATGCCAGCACTTCACCATCTTCTGGAAATTTCATGCTCATATTGACAGTCACACCGTCAATAACACCCTCAGTAATGGTAATAATGTTGCTCGACTTTGCGATGGTACCTGCCGTAAATTGCGGATCTGTTGCCCCCCCTGTTACATAGTCAGTGAGGTTCGGGGAAGTATTCCTGCCATGGAAGTGCATTTCCATAACTTCAGCAGAGGCAAAAAAAGCCGGGCCAAACAGAAAATCCATACTGAGATCAGCAGCAGCTGATATCAACCCGGTCTGCACGTCAAAGGCGCCACCATTGACGCCAGTCTCATTCTTGATAACGGTACCCCAGGTACGCACATCGCCGACAAAAGCTTTGACCTTCACCAATTCGGTAGCATCAGCAGTATCACTTGGTGCGGGATCAATAATACCGCCATCATTACCATTACCACCGTCATTACCCCCATTAGCAGCATCAATATCTGCCTGCAAGGCAGCAAGGATTCCTGAAATATCGGCGATGTTGCCAATGCCACCAACCTGATCAAGAACACTGGATGCACCATCAATAATGTCCTGCATATCACCGGCAACAATAGTGCCGCCATTAAAGGAGTTCGACAGATCACCCAGAGCAGCATTAACATCTGGACTTCCAACGGTGCCTGCGGTCTCATTACTCCTCAGCACAGCGGCTGAAACTGCGGCATAAACAACTTCAGTCGGATCACCACCAATAACCGCAGAGATGTCCGTAATATCCACCGGCTGGGTATTCAGAATATCGAGGTTCAACAGGTCAGACACCTCGGAATTGGCATTATAAATCCCGCCAGACGTGAGAGAGCCTGTATCCAAAGCGCGGCTGGCGATCCCCGAATGGGTGGCAGCCAACGCATAATTGGCAGCCAGATCCGTATAGGGCGTAATGTTGACCTTAACGGTATGATTGGCAGCGGCTTCGGCCACCAACGCCATCATATTCAGATCACCCGGTTTATACCATTCACCAAAATCAACGGCAGTGGGATTGAGTATGTCCTCAAGACCATCAACCCGCGCACCACACCCTTCCACTACATCGCATTTCATCTGGGTATTTTCGTCAGCACTTACGGTAACTTTGATCGGGCCACCCAAATAGGCGCTACTTACTGTGAGAGAGTAACGACCATCAGCGCCAGTAGTCGCACTACCCACCTGCGCAAGAACAGTGCCGTCCGCGTTTAATTCCTCGGCCACTACGTTGCCAAGACTGATAATGCCCTTCACAGCAGTGCCACCAAGAGTGACGTTATTAACACCTGAAGAAGGGGGGGTGTCGAGAGAAGGGGAAACACCTGAAGAAGGGGGCGCCGGGTCACTGCAACCGCCCAGCACAACGATAGTCATTCCTACAAATCCATTAAATATTGTTCTTACATCCATGATTCTACTCCTTGCATAATATACCTTGAACGCTCCAATGCTCTAAAAGTCTCCAACAAAATTCAACCCACCTCCATTAATCGTAATTTTTATAGGGGAAATACCATAATCACACACTTTTTCAACGATTCAAAATAACAATGGGGTATAAAAAAGACCGCTTTGGATGGTCTTTTTTATACCCCATTGTTATTTGCAGTTCTTACAAAACTCAAAACAAAAAATCAATGAGTTACGGTATGCTTTCTATCGTAAGGCATTGATTCTTCGTTATTGTGAAACAGTTTTGCAAAAGCCTCAGTTTTAAATTGTTTTACGCAACCATTGTACCCTTCATTTTTTTCATGGCATTGGCTTCCAATTGCCGGATACGTTCTGCGGAAACACCGTATTTGTCAGCGAGGTCATGCAGAGTCGCTTTTTTCTCGGACAACCAACGACTTTTTACAATATCCTGGCTGCGTTCATCCAGATCACCCAACGCACCGGCCAACAAATCATTGTTATGTGCTTCCCAGTTTTCCGCCTCCAACTGCGCGGCGGGTTCCATGCTCATGTCTTGCAAATAACCTGCCGGGGCGGGTTTGAAATCGCTGTCGTCATCAACGCCATAACCATCAAAGGCGGTATCCTGACCGCTCATACGTTCTTCCATTTGACGTACGGTGGCTTCGGGCACACCCAGTTCCTTAGCAACATGCTCAACTTCAGCCTGGGTAAACCAGCCAAGACGTTTTTTGTTTTTACGCAGATTAAAAAACAGTTTACGCTGTGCTTTGGTGGTGGCCAGTTTCACCACACGCCAGTTGCGCAGAATGTACTCATGTATCTCGGCACGAATCCAATGCACGGCAAAAGAAACCAGACGCACATTGTGATTGGGATCAAAGCGTTTAACCGCTTTCATCAGACCAATATTGCCTTCCTGAATCAGGTCGGCCTGCGCCAGTCCGTAGCCGCTGTAACCCCTGGCAACATGGATGACAAAACGTAAATGTGACATAACCAGCTGCCGCGCAGCAGTGAGGTCGCCCTCGTCACGCAGACGGGTGGCCAAATCACGCTCCTCTTCCACACTAAGCATCGGCACCTGAGCTGCGGCCGAAACATAGGCCTCAAGACTGCCGGTAGGGACGGCAAGATCAACGGTCAGATTTTTATTCATGGCTCTCCCTCCTTCCTCTGTATATCAGCATTTTAGCAATCAGACGCTAAGAGTGCCAAGTTGAATTAAAGTTCCCTGATGGCACTGATTTGCCACTCAACCTTTCCCAGCGTCAGCAGCCGACGACAAAGCGTGCAACCCCAGGGGGATCATTAACAGTCAAGTAGGCTCAATGGCTTGCAGATGCCTGCCCACTGCCAGCCAGGAACCCAACAAACCTAAAGCAATGCCGCTCCCCAGCAAAATAATGACCGTTTCCAGATCCAGCCCATCCAGCGAAAACCCGCTACTGTACAGAAAAGACAAACGGCTCACCGGATCACTCAGTAACCCTAATAATATGACCACCAGCAGCCAGGCCAGCACCGCGCCCATCAGCCCATACCAAAATCCGGTATATAGGAAGGGACGTCGGATAAAGGTATTGGTGGCACCAATCAGTTTGGTGACGATGATTTCCTGACTACGACTAAGAATAGTGAGCCGGATAGTATTGCCCACCACCAACAGGATCGCCAACGCCAACACCCCCCCCAGCAATAACACACCGCGCTTGCCTACTTCAATAATGCCGCTGAGGCGCCGCACCCATTCCATGTCCAGCTGCGCCAGATCCACTGGCTCCAGCTTTTGCACTTTGCCCAACAGCAGTGCCATTTGTGCCGGTTCTGTCGCCTCGGCCGTGGGCCGCAGCACCAGCACTGCGGGCAGAGGATTTTCGTCCAGCGCATCCAGCGCATCCCCGAAACCGGACAACTCGCGAAACTCTGCCAGCGCCTGTTCACGGGAAATGTACTGCACCTCGGCCACACCGTCCCAGCCGCGCAACTTGTCTGCCAGCGACTGAATGCGTTTTTCCGGAACACCCGGCTTAAGGAATACCGACATCTGCGCGGTACCCTCCCAACCCATGGAAAGTTGCTGCACATTTTGCAGCAGCACATGCAGACCCGTGGGCAAAGCCAGGGCAATACCAATCACCGCAGCCGTCATCAACGTCGCCAGCGGCGTACGCCACAGCGCACCGAGAGATGATACCAGCACCCACAAATGATGGGTAAAGTAAGCATTCACTCGGCTGCGAGGCTTATTTAAACGCTGCCTATCGTCGGTGTCGGTATTTTTGGCACTGGGTCGTTTCATCAGATTTAACGCTCATCTTTACTGTTGTATCTGCAATTCTGTCGTCCGCCCATCCCGTTCCAGCTTGCCCTGCTTAAGCGTCAGCAAACGATGATCCAGCCTCGAAATCAAATCGTGATCATGCGTGGCAATCAACACTGACACTCCCACCTGATTAAACTGTTCAAATAAACCCATAATCTCCCGGGACAATGCCGGGTCCAGATTGCCGGTGGGTTCATCGGCCAGCAACAGCGGCGGACGGTTCACTACCGCACGCGCGATGCCGACACGCTGCTGCTCACCGCCGGAAAGGGTAATAGGCATCAAGCGCTCCTTGCCCAGCAACCCCACTTTGTCCAGTGCAGCGCGTACCCGCCGCCCCACTTCACTCTGGTGATAACCGGCAATAATTAACGGCAGTGCCACATTATCAAACACCGTGCGGTCATAAAGCAGATTATGACTCTGAAACACTACACCAATTTTGAGGCGCAGCACGGGGATATGACGATTTTTCAACCGGGTAAGATTCTGCCCATCGATAATCACGTTGCCGCGTGAGGCCCGCTCGATACACGCGATCAGTTTTAACAGACTGCTCTTGCCTGCCCCGGAATGCCCGGTGAGAAAGGCCATTTCTCCCGGTTTCAGATGAAAACTCACACCGGACAGCGCCTCATGGCCACCGGGGTAACGTTTGTTGACGTTATCAAACTTAATCATTGGTGTTTTGAATCAAGCTTGTATTTAAACTCAGAGGTCACAGATGTCACAAATTATACCGCCATACATTTCAATCACGCTTTTCTCTGAGCCTGTGCATTAAAAACACCGATCTACGCTTCATCCCGGGCAAGCAAGGCATCCACAAATTCATCCGCATTAAATGACCGCAGGTCGTCAATCCCTTCCCCCACACCAATAAAACGAATGGGCAGGCCAAGACGTTTGGCCACAGCGAAAATAACACCGCCTTTGGCGGTGCCATCCAGTTTGGTCAACGTAATACCGGACACACCCACCGCATCGCGGAACTGTTCAGCCTGCACGACAGCGTTCTGGCCAATACCCGCATCCAGCACCAGCATGACTTCGTGGGGGGCTGTATCGTCCAGTCTGGTGATGACACGACGCACTTTTTTCAGTTCTTCCATCAAATTGGACTGGGTATGCAGACGACCCGCAGTATCGGCAATAAGCACATCAATACCCTTGGATTTAGCCGATTGCACGGCGTCAAAGATTACCGAGGCAGAATCCGCGCCACTGTGCTGCGCCACCACAGCAACGTCATTACGACGCCCCCACTCCTGTAATTGCTCCACAGCAGCGGCACGAAAGGTATCACCCGCGGCCAACATCACAGACTTGCCCTCGTTCTGGAATCTTTTCGCCAGCTTGCCAATGGTGGTGGTTTTCCCTGCGCCGTTAATACCTACCATCAAAATCACATAAGGTCTGGCATTGCTATCAATAGCCAATGGCTGGCTGGACGGCGCAAGAATGGCGGTCA
>JALSGT010000110.1 GCA_026982555.1 Chromatiales bacterium | reverse complement strand
CTTTCGGTGGCAAACGCGCCATCATGGAACACATTGCGCCGCTGGGCCCGGTGTATCAGGCGGGCACACTTTCCGGTAATCCGGTGTCCATGGCTGCCGGACTCAAAACACTGGAACTGATTTCCGCACCCGGTTTTCACGAAGGTCTCAGCAACGCGGCGACTCAACTGTGTGAAGGGCTGAAAGAACGCGCCAAAGCTGCGGGCATTCCGCTCACCACAAATCAGGTGGGCGGCATGTTCGGCTTCTTTTTCACCGAAGAGGACACCGTCACTCACTTTGCGCAAGTCTCTGCCTGCGATATCGAACGCTTTCAGAAATTCTTCCACGGCATGCTGAATGAAGGCGTGTATCTGGCACCCTCTGCCTACGAAACCGGGTTTGTTTCCGCCGCCCATGGCGATGCCGAAATCGCTGCCACGCTGGACGCTGCACAAAAAGTGTTTGCCACTTTGTAATGCGTCTCCTGATACGGAAGAAAAAGGTGGCACCGGCATGGAGGCTGGTGTCTCTGGCGCTGGTACCGGGTACACTGTTCTTCGCTCACCCGGTGGTGGCCGATCCCATTCCGGTGGTCAGCGTGCCTTTCTCCACGCTGGCGATTTACCCGTCACGCAGCGCCCCGGCCACGGTGGTGAGCGACAACGACAGCCGCATCAGCGCCGAAGTCAGTGCCCGTATTCTCGATATTCCTGTGCGCGTGGGTGATCGTGTAAAACAGGGAGCATTATTAGTACGCCTTGAACAACAGGATTTTGAACTGGCACGAGCGCGCGAAAAAGCCGCGCTGACAGCCTTAAAGGCAAAACTGGATCTGGCAGAATACGAACTCAAACGAGCCCGTTCATTATCCAAAAAACAGGCGGTTTCCGAACAATTACTCAAACAGCGGGAAACTGAACGTGATGCCTTGCTGGCAGAACAACAGGGGCAGCAAGCCGCCATTGCCCAGGCTCAACGACAAATCGACAAAACCGACATTCGTGCGCCTTTTAATGCTGTGGTGGTTGAGCGTCTTGCCCAAACGGGTGAACTTGCCAATCCTGGCACAGCGCTGTTACGCATCGTTGACATCGACAATCTGGAACTGACTGCCCGATTAAGCTCTGCGCAAACCCGTGATCTGAAACTGGCATTCTCAGCAGAAAACAACCGCACACCGGAATTTGTCAGCACAGAACAACGATATGTACTCACGCTACGCACTATCCTCCCACTGCTGGACACTCAGGCCCGTACTCAGGAAGCACGCCTGCGTTTCTCCGGCAAAAAACCGCTGCCCGGCTCCCCCGGCCAACTGGTCTGGTCGCCGCAGCAGGCCAGCCTGCCAGCAGACCTTATCAGTCAGCGTAACGACAAGCTCGGCGTATTTATTCAGGCAGACAACACCGCCCGTTTCGTGCAACTGCCCCAGGCCAAAACCGGACAGCCCGTCACCGTAAAAACAACCAGCAGACTTGGGCCAGACACCCTCGTCATCACCAAAGGGCGTTACCGCCTGCGGGATGGTGATGCGATATCCCGAACCAATGTCAGCACGGTAACGCCATAAACATCCGGTTCAGCCACTATGCGACCTGTACTATCGGGTCACGACACTCAATATAATCAGTCGATTCGCCGCCCTGAATCTGCACAAGATACCAGTCCCGACACACCTGCTGCGCCTCCTCAACACTGGGAAACGTCCACAACACCGTGCCATTATCCGCCATTAACGTTGCCGTTTTATTGGGCCATTCCCTGATAAAAAAAGTCATTGTCTATTCTCCTTTCAGTTGTAGTGACGCAGCTGATT
>JALSGT010000109.1 GCA_026982555.1 Chromatiales bacterium | reverse complement strand
CACAACAGCATTTACACCAGCAGGAAAGTAATGGTTGCAGCCATGAGCACAAAAACGATGTGCGTCAGCAACCTGCTGATGACTCTGTGCTTTATACCTGCCCTATGCATCCTGAGGTTGAGCAGCAGGGGCCGGGTGCCTGTCCTAAATGCGGTATGGCACTGGAGGCAAAAAATGTACCGTTGAATGCCAGCAAAACGAAATACACCTGTCCTATGCACCCGGAGATTGTTCAGGATCAGCCTGGCAGTTGTCCCAAGTGTGGCATGGCATTGGAGGCTGTTACTGTCGAAGCGGAAGAAGATACCAGTGAACTGGAGTACATGAGTAAACGTTTCTGGGTCAGTGCGGCATTGGCCATTCCTGTGTTATTCAGTGCTATGGCTGCCGAATTCTGGCCTGAAGGTATGGCAGCGTTGATTGATCCCAGTCTGCGGCAATGGCTGGAAATGATTGTGTCAGCCCCGGTCATTATTTGGGGCGGCTGGATATTTTATGTGCGCGCTATCCAGTCTGTGGTCACCCGTAACCTGAATATGTTTACTCTTATCGGGCTCGGTGTATCGGTTGCCTTTACCTATAGCGTCATTGCCACCGTTGCCCCTGGTATCTTTCCGGCAGCGGTCTTTAATGACGTTGGTGTTGTGCCGGTCTATTTCGAAGCAGCGGCCGTCATCACTGCGCTGATATTGCTGGGGCAGGTACTGGAACTGCGGGCACGCAGTCAAACCAATGCCGCTATCAAATTGCTGTTAGGTCTGGCACCCAAAACTGCGCGTATCGTGCGCGAAGATGGTACAGAAGAAGATATTCCCATGGAGCACGTACACGTCGGTGATATTCTGCGAGTACGTCCAGGTGAAAAAGTACCCGTAGATGGCACTGTCATTGAGGGCGAAAGCAATGTTGATGAGTCCATGGTCACCGGTGAACCGCTGCCAGTGGGAAAAAGCAAAGGTGAGCGCCTCATCGGTGCCACGGTCAATGGTACTGGAGGCCTGTTAATGCGGGCTGAAAAAGTGGGTGCGGATACCTTGTTGTCACAAATTGTGCAAATGGTTGCTGATGCCCAGCATTCACGGGCACCCATTCAAAGGCTGGTTGATCTTGTCTCGGGCTATTTTGTGCCCGTGGTCGTGGTGATTGCCATTATTACTTTTATCGTCTGGAGTCTGTGGGGACCGGAACCGGCCATTGCCTATGCCGTGATTAATGCGGTGGCAGTATTGATCATTGCCTGTCCCTGTGCGCTGGGTCTGGCAACGCCCATGTCCATTATGGTGGGCACCGGTAAAGGTGCGATGATGGGTGTGCTGTTTAAAAATGCCGAAGCACTGGAGGTCTTGCGCAAGGTGGATACTCTGGTGGTGGACAAAACTGGTACGCTCACAGAAGGCAAGCCAAAACTCGTGGCTGTCACATCGATTGGTGACGTTGCTGAAAACGACGCCTTGCGCCTGATTGCCAGCCTGGAACGTGCCAGTGAACATCCTCTGGCCGAGGCCATTGTTCAGGGTGCTGAAGAGCGCAAACTGACATTAATAAAGTCTGACAACTTCCAGTCAGTGACCGGTAAGGGAGTGACAGGTGATGTAGACGGGCACAGCGTCGCCATGGGTAACATCAAATTGTTACAGGATCTTGGTATTGATGCAGGAGACCTGCCGCAACAGGCCGATGTACAACGGGCCGAAGGCCAGACAGTCATGTTCTTTGCCATTGATGGCAAAGCGGCCGGATTGATTGGTGTGGCCGACCCCATTAAGGAAACCACGCCCGAAGCCATTCGTGACCTGCATGCAGCGGGTATCAAGGTGGTTATGCTCACGGGTGACAGCCGGAAAACGGCCGAGGCCGTGGCCGCCAAACTGGACATTGATCAAGTGCAAGCCGAAGTGTTGCCCGACCAGAAAGCTGCTGTGGTCAAGCAACTTCAGGATGAAGGACGCATCGTTGCCATGGCAGGTGATGGCATTAATGATGCTCCCGCCCTGGCACAGGCTCATGTGGGTGTCGCCATGGGCACGGGTACCGATGTCGCCATGGAAAGTGCCGGGGTGACTCTGGTGAAAGGTGACCTGCGTGGTATCGTGCGGGCACGGCGCTTGTCTCAGGCCACCATGCGCAACATTCGCCAAAACCTGTTCTTCGCCTTCATCTATAATTCGTTAGGTGTACCGGTCGCAGCGGGGTTGCTTTACCCTTTCTTCGGTATTTTGCTGTCACCCATCATTGCCGCGGCGGCCATGAGTTTCAGTTCGGTGTCGGTGATCATGAATGCCCTGCGACTGAGAAATTTGCGTTTGTAAACCAGATTGCGGAAAGAAGGGTTTATATGTTTTAGCAAAAAGCTTAGGAGTTCAGGCGTCACTAAAAACGAGGAACTCAAAATGCATAGTGTCGGGTATGCATATGGTATGTGGGTGGTGGTAGCGTTTAACGTTGGCCTGTTCCTCTTTTTTACCCTGAGCTTTCTGAAGCCACGGGGTAGCCAGGAATGGCGCAGTATGAGCGTGGTAACGGCTTTTTTTGTCGCCCTGTTTGCCGAAATGTACGGTTTCCCATTAACGATCTATTTACTGACCGGTTGGTTAGGGGATGCCTATCCCGCACTGGAACCCTTCAGCCATAAACTCGGGCACCTCTGGGTTGTCGTGTTTGGAGGGTCAACTCTGGCCTGGGCAGTGGTGATGGCCCTCAGTCTGACATTGATGCTCATGGGTTACACGCTGCTGTCAAAAGGCTGGACACAAATCCATGCTGCTCGTGGCGGTCTGGTGACGGACGGTATTTATAGCTATGCCCGTCATCCACAATATACCGGGCTTTTTCTGGTGATCATTGGTTTTCTGGTGCAGTGGCCCACGATACTGACCGTAATAATGGCCCCCGTTCTTTTGTTTGCTTATGTACATCTGGCCAGAGTGGAAGAACGGCGAGCCGGGATGGAGTTTGGTGTGGAGTACGACGAATACGTCCGTAAAACACCGGCTTTTTTTCCACCCCTGAATCAATGGAAAGCCTTTTTAACAGTGAACGTTCCGGATGAAGCAACGTCGTAACTATTATTAGAACAGGAGGTGACATATGGAAGGCCTGGGTTCGTTTTTACTGTTTGCCGCGCTTTTTTATTTCATGATGCGCTTCGGTTGCGGTTCACACATGACACACGGGCATGGTGGTCACGATCATTCCAGCGGTAACACTTCTGATTCTGATCATGATGATGGGACAGGGAAATATGTTGATCCCGTTTGTGATATGGAAGTTGAAACCGAGCAGGGCTATGGAAAGATGTACCAGGGCACACTCTATCGTTTTTGTTCCAGGAGCTGCCTGGACAAGTTTGACAATGAGCCAGAGCGTTATATCAACAAACAGCAGGCTTTCATGATGGAGGAAAAAAACAATGACCACTAATACAATGACAAACCGTTATCAACAACAGGGGATTTCATTATTAGGTGTGGGGCATGCCACCAGCTTGTTGCTGGCGATCAGTTTTGCACTGTGTGTCAGTTTTGATTTGCTTTTCCCTGAACATGCCATGTACACAACCTGGCAACAGCTGCTACCCGGTTTTGAGTGGCTGAGCTGGAAAAGTTTTTTCCTGGGACTGGTTGAGGCTTACGGTTATGGCTGGTTTTTCGCTTTGATCTGGGTTCCGATCTATAATTTTGTTACGCTGCGAGGTAGGCAAGAAAAAAATTGAGTTATCAGGGAGGCAATATGTCACCGGGATATCGTAAAAATAACAGGGTAAAAAGAAACAGACCCACAACTATCTGGCATCATTTTCTTGATGCACACCCGGAGTATTTAGCGCGACATTATTGGTGGGCCTATTTATGGCGATTTGGTGTATGGTTTTTTGATCACCAGCCTATTATCAATGCCATTCTGTTCGGACAGTATCAATCCCTTAAACAGCAGGCGTTGCAAGCTTGCATGACAAACCGGCCAAAGGGTCGCCTGTTACAGTTGACCTGTGTGTATGGGAGTCTGACACCTTCATTGATCAAATCAATGAAGGATGATGACCTTTACCTGATGGATGTTGCAGATGTACAACTGGATGCAACGCGCCGGAAGCTCAACGATAAAGAAAAAAATCGATTACTGGCAGCGCGTATGAATGCGGAACATCTCGCCTATTGCGACGATGCATTTTCCACTATTCTGATGTTCTTTCTGTTGCATGAATTACCCGCTGATGCACGGGAACACACGCTTAACGAAACGCTACGGGTGTTGCAGCCTGGTGGACGCCTTGTGATTACTGAATATGGTCAATATCCTCGTCAGCATTTTTTATGTCGGTTTTGGCCTATACGGATCTTATTATTACGTCTGGAACCTTTTTTGGGTGATTTTTGGCACAGGAACCTGTTTGCCATGTTACGCCGTCATGCAAAGGCGCATAACAAAACACTCAAGCTGGTGGATGAGTTTCACTGTTTCTCCAGTTTTTACCGGGTATGTGTGTTTGAAGTAAATAGCCCGGGTGGCGAGTAAAAAATAGGATGAGTCAAAACCATAACAACAATGCTGTTGCAAAGTACCCTCGAATGGGAGTGATATTAAGCTCAGGCGGAGGGCGTGGTGTTTATGCGCATACGGGATTTCTGATGGCGCTGGAAACATTGAAGCTGCCTGTTACTGCGCTTGCCGGTTGCAGTGCAGGTGCATTGGTCGGCGGAATCGTGGCCAGCGGTACCCCTTTACCGGACTGGATTGCCGCACTCAGCAAGGTACAACGCAAAGAATTCTGGAAACCAACTTCTTTACCCGGTTTATTGTGGCGTATGCTACGGGATAAGGGGCGCGGTATTACCGGTATTTCAGACACCAAACGGGCAATAGCATTTTGCCGGAAAAATCTCCGTGCAAAAACGTTTGAAGGTTGCCAGTTTCCCTTTTATGCCCTGGCAATCAACCTGGATAGCGGGGAAAAAATTATTTTTTCAGAAGGAGAGTTAGCTCCCCGTATTATGGCGAGTGCAGCAATCCCGATTGTATATCAACCGGTAAAAATTGAGGGTGAATACTTTTGCGACGGCGCGGTAGTGGATTTTGCACCCACTGATGCAATTTGTTGTTTGCATAATCTGGATGTGGTTATTGTGCATCATGTGTCACAGCGTTTTGATAAAAATAAAAGCATTGACCATGTGCTAACGGAACCATGGACATTGCTGAAAATTACTGATCGGCTGCTTTATCGAAATCGTCCATGGTATTTGTCAGATGAAGGTGCATCCTCACAACGGATTTCATCACAACGCTGCCCCTGCGGTTGCGGTGCGATAATCATTGTCATCGAACCTGAATTACCGGAATTAACCTGGCCAATGACACAAGGAGGTACTCAGGTATTGCAGGAGGCGCAACAACAGACTATAGACCTGCTGGCCCCCTTTCAAACCGCCCTGCAAACTGATCCACGGGGAATGTTTCCAAAAATGGTTAATCCGGATAATTCATGATACATCTGAGTTACCATAGCAATTGAGATTTAAGCCTGGTTGCACACTCTATTTCCCTGGCCACGCTATAAATATGAAGAACATTCAGGCCTGAATCACAAATGTTACAGGTAGAGTTAACAAATAAAACAGGGTTTTGTGGAAATGAGTGATCAATATGTATGGCTTTTATGGTCAAGTGCTTTTTTGGTGCCATGGGTCATTATCTATATCAGCTTCCCGGCACACCGGCGCACCATGTTATGGGCCAGTCTGTTCACCACACCCTTTGGTTTGAGTGAGCCATTATTTGTACCGGAATACTGGAGTCCGCCCAGCCTGTTTGATCTGGCTTTACGCACAGGCTTTGATATAGAAAGTCTGATTTTTTGTTTTGGTATTGGTGGCATAGCAGCAGTAATGTACAACCTTTTAACACACCGGGTTCCCGTTGCTGTACCCGCGAATGAACGCGAGCGGCCTTTGCATCGTCATCATTACAAGGCATTGGCCGCACCCTTTATTACATTTGTGCCATTGTATTTTCTGCCGTGGAATCCTATTTATCCTTCTATTGTCGCCATGGCCGTTGGTGCCGTGGCCAATATCCTTTGCCGTCCGGATTTAAAATGGAAAACCGGGATTGGTGGGCTGTTATTTCTCATTTATTACGCATTATTCCTTGTCGGTCTGGAGTGGTCTGCCCCGGGTTATATTGATCGTGTCTGGAACTTATCGGCATTGAGCGGTATCAATATTGCATTTATGCCTTTGGAAGAACTGCTTTTTGCGATTACCTTTGGTATGTACTGGGCCGGTGTTTATGAGCATTTTACATGGCGAAAATGTTAACTTTACATTAAGCACCTTTTGCTGAGGCCGCTGCCATTACTTATGTTGTCAGTGGTACTGAATAGTGGCATGTTATAAACGCAGAGAATGCAAAGAAAAATACTGTAACAAAAGTGGTAACAGGAGATAAATAATGAGCGAACAGCAACAAATGGATAGTTGTCCTGCCGCCCGCCCGCGTCGGTTTTATGATTGTACGCTCAACGAAAAGCTGCTTTATACCTCATTTTTATTGTTGGCAGGGCTAGCCTACCTGATGGCTCTTGGCTATCTTTATTCCAGTTTTGAAGGTATTGATGGCAAACCCGGTCTTTCAGTGGACGATATCGCGGAAAATTATTATGGTAACCGCAGTGGTACGCGACTGGAGTCCGCACTGCGTGGGCCCATGGCCAGTTACATTGATATTGAGCAACGTCACCATGTGGTGGAATGGTTAAAGTCGGGCGCATCGGAAAGCGGTTATGACAGCAAGATTCGTCCTATTCTTGCTGAACGTTGTTTTGGTTGCCACAGTGCTGCTTCTGGCTTGCCCGTTCCTGATTTTACCAGTTACGCAGGCATCAAACCTGTTGCCAATGTGGATACCGGTGTTTCACTGCACAGTTTAATGAAAGTGTCACATATCCATTTGTTTGGTATTGGACTGGTCGCCCTGGGCATTGGTCTTATTTTTCGTTTTGCGTTGCTACCGGCCTGGTTTCAACACACGCTGACGCTAGTGCCATTTATTGCTATTTTTACCGATATTCTGGCCTGGTTTGTCACTAAGTGGGACCCGCATTATGCCTATGTCGTTGTTATTGCCGGTGCCTTTTTAGGCGTGGCCTGGGCCGCCCAGATCAGTATTTCTTTATACCAGATCTGGTTTTTAAAGTGCCGCGTGACACCAGGGAATAATTGACCTTGACCTGCGCTCAGCACGCAGGTCATAGACTCTGCCCATAGTATTATCCGGGCTGGTGAGCTTGTTGTTAGCGTCAGCCAGAAAAATTTGTCAACGAGGCGTTTTTTATGCGGGTTACGACGAAAAAAAATTGCCTGTGGTGCGGTAAAGCAATCACTGATGGTGTACACACCACTGAGAATAACGATGCCTTTTGTTGTGAGGGGTGTTATCTCGGATACATGGCAGGTCAGCGCTTTCAGCATGAGCGTGATGAAATTCAGTTATCACTGGTTGAGGCGTTGGTAGCAGCGCTGGATGCCCGGGAACATGAAACGGGAATGCACTCACAGCGAGTCGCGTGCCACACTCAGGTATTGGCACGGCAATTCAGCAAAGACAAAAGTGTACTTCAGCAGGTTTATTGGGGATCGCTGTTACACGATATTGGCAAAATCGCCATTCCTGATTTTATTTTATTAAATTCCCACCCTCTGAATGAGGAAGAATGGAGAATTATGCGCAGTCACCCACAACGTGGGTACGATATTATCAGTGATATTTCCTTTATGACGGAGGCGGCAGACATTGTGTTATGTCACGAGGAGCGCTGGGACGGGGGTGGTTATCCGCAAGGCTTGAAGGGGAAAGCCATTCCGTGGGGTGCAAGGTTGTTTGCCATTATCGATACACTGGATGCCATGACCTCGAATCGTCCTTACCGGAAAGCACAATCCTTTGATACAGCTAAAAAGGAAATTATCAGCATGAGCGGTCAACAATTCGACCCCGAGGGAGTCGACGCCTTTCTAGCCGAAGAAGATGTTTTACGGGGGATGGTCGAGGTGAAATGCACGCTGATGACGAAACACCCGTAATGAGTGACTATCCTTTTTGTGCGGGCAGGGAGGACAGTTTATGATGCAATACCGAACAGGAAAATGGTTTAACGTGTTATGTTGAAAAAAAAGTATTTTATTTTACCGGTTTTGATGAGTTTGTTTTTGGTCGGCTGTGACAGCCTGGACCCGGAAGAGATACGCAAGCGTCAACACTTTCCGGGAAAGGATTTTGTCGCTGACGTGCAACAGGGCGAAGCATTGTTTGTGGCGAATTGCTCACGGTGCCACGGCCCGGCTGGGCTGGGAACCGGGCAGGGACCGCCACTGGTGAATAAAATATATCGCGAAGCACACCACGCGGATATTACCTTCCACTGGGCGGTAAAAAATGGTGTCAAGCAGCACCACTGGGGATTCGGCGATATGCCACCCATCAAAAATGTTTCCCCGGAAGATGTTGGGCATATTATTGCTTATATTCGCCAACAACAGCGTAATGCCGGTATTCAGTAATGCATATGCTCATAATATTGAGTATTTTTATCCGCATATGAATATAATAAACTGGATTCAACGCCAACGCATTCGTTATACGCTCAAACGGCATCCCATTTCTTACGAATTGTGGGAAACTGTGATTGACAGAGCCAGCCTGCTCCATGATCTGAGTTCGACAGAGAAAGCGGGTTTACGTGAGCTGGCGACATTGTTTCTTTGTCAGAAGACGATTACCGGCGCACAAGGGCTGCTGGTCAGCGAAGAGATGAAGGTGATTATTGCAGCTCAAGCTGTACTTCCTGTCCTGGCACTTGGGCTGGATTATTACAATGGATGGGTTGAGATTATTCTTTACCCGGGTGCCTTTCGGGTCAGTCATGGCGATGTTGATCAGAATGGATTGGTTTCCAGTGAATCACATAATCTCAGTGGTGAGTCCTGGTTACGAGGGCCGGTGATTCTTTCCTGGGAAGATATCGAGTACGAACTGCATGCACCTCACCCGGGATATAACGTGGTTGTTCATGAATTTGCACATAAACTGGATATGTTGAACGGGCGTGCCAATGGCATGCCACCACTTCATCCGCGTATGGAAATTGATCAGTGGACACACGCGCTCAGTGTTGCATTTGAAACACTACAGCAACAAGTCGCGCATCAGCATTCAACACGGATTAACGCTTATGCGGCTACGACACCCGCTGAATATTTTGCGGTGGTCAGCGAATATTTTTTCACCGCACCTGATATTCTCGGGAAACACTGCCCGGATGTATATTTGCAGTTAACGCAATTTTACCGCCAAAATCCTGTTGCACGCCGGGAGTACAAAATAACGGAAAATGTCCGGTAATTTTAACCGGGTTAAAAGGACTGATTGATAAATTATTGTCCCGTTTTGACAGTGTATCGTGAAAGTTGAAAAATAGTGTTTTCTGTCATTGGGCACTGATAATCCTGAATTCCGCCGTTGACCGCTTCGAGGATGTGTTCACATTTTGATAAAGAGCTTGTTGGGCGGTTTTGACACATTCACGGGTTGAGTGAGTCGCTACGACCGGTATGGCACGTTGCCTTTTGCGTCTGGCCGGGTTGCGCATCGTCGCACAGGCTTTCAACGATGTTGTCAATATTGAATTGATGTGACATGTTTTTCTCCCTCTGTGCGGGGTGTGTAAGTTGAGGTTATACACGTCCTGAACGTGATATACCTCGCAACAGACGAAAAGTCACCCATAAAGCCAGAGTGTAACCACCCAGGGCAATCAATGGCATACCGGCGATCAATGGCTTTAATTCACTCTGTGCCAATAGCGATGATGCAATATAGAGTCCCAGGGCGACCAGCGCCAGGGCAATTCGGTTGCTGCTGCGATCAATATGATTTTCAAAGTCGCGTAATCCACGATGGTGAAGCGGTATCTCGAATTTTTTTGAGCGCGAACTTCTGAGAAACCGGGCCAGTGCTTTGGGCAGCTCCTGAGCAAATACGGATGCTTCGTATTTGAGGCGCGCCGAACTTGACCCCTCTGTTGATTCTTTGAGCGCCGTTGTCATTAGTGTTGTTCCCTTGCTTTGCCAATAGTCCGCCATGTTAAATTGCGGGTCCAGACTGCGCAGGGTGGATTCCATGATTAACAGGGCGCGCATGATTAACAGTAAATGGTAGGGCATACGCAGGTTGAACCCCCAGCCCATGCGTGCTGCACTCAGCATGGCTGTTGCCAGTGACCACTCCTGCAACGACACACTGGCATATTCCTGAATAAGCTCGTTCATTCCTCGTTGTACCTGTTGGCGATCAACTTCTTCGCCCAATAGCCCGAGGTCGAGGTAGCTATCGAGCAGCCATTCACTGTCTTGATTAATCAGTGCCAGAAAAAAGCCAGCCAGTTTTCGGCGTGTGGTGATATCGATGAGTCCCACCATGCCAAAATCATGAAAACAAATTTTCCCGTTGTCCATGATAAAGAGATTGCCGGGGTGCGGGTCGGCATGAATACAACCCATGATAAAAAACTGGTGCAGATAAGCATCGGCAAAATTAATGGCCAGTTGCGGACCGTTTTTTTGCACGGAAGGATCGGTGACCAATCGGCCACCGCTCATTTCCTGAACCATGACGGACTCGGTACACAGTTCTGGAATGGCGGCAGGAATGTGAATCGTTGATGAATCTTTGAAGGCTTCACGGAAGCGGTGCGTATTGCGCATTTCCTGGCGAAAATCCATTTCCTTCATCAGGGTAAGGCCGTTTTCACGCACGATTTCCGGCAGCGAATATTTTTTCAGCTGAGGGACCAGTGCCAATAAAACCCGTAATACCAGTTTGAGCAGGCGTATATCCTGTGTCACCTGGTTACGCAGGCCTGGTCGTCGCACCTTGATGATCACCTTGCGTCCATCCGGCAATGTCGCTTTGTGTACCTGTGCAATGGATGCCGCTGCCAGGGGGGTATCGTCAAATTCGGTAAACAGATTGTCGATAGTATCACCCAATGCCTGTTCGATTTCCCGTCGGGCTATTTCACTATCAAAAGCCTGTACGTGATCTTGCAGGCTTTGCAAGGCCTCTACGTAATCATCCGGCAGAATATCCTGACGCAGACTCAGACCTTGCCCCAGTTTGACGAAGGTTGTTCCCAGTTTTTCCAGTACTTGACACAGGCGTTGTGCCGGGCTGATAGCGGGATGTAAAAGATGGCTGTACACCAGTCCCAGCCAAACGATGTGGCTACCGATTGCCCAATAAATGTGTATCAGCCTTTGCAAGGTACCCATAAAGTGTTTGTCCTGTTTGGCGATCCCAGCCAGTTTGTTGTCGAATTTTTACCAAGCCTACCACACCAAACCAAACCTGATGCCTGTTCTGTGTTACATGCAGGCAAAGTGCAGGTCGAGGATAAAAACCTGAAAATAAAGTTTAATTTCTATTCCTGGGTAAGCAATACGAAAAGTAAAAAGGTGTTATTTATTACCTGTAATCTGAAATGCTGGTCATAGATGGCTCATCTAGCAAGTGAGCCCAACAAAAACTCAACACATAATGCTGAACAATGTGTTATTACATGCTTTAAACGGTCAACTGCGAAATTCAGGATCATGTGAATGCGCTTGACCTGTAGGCTGCATTCAGGTTTTACACTGTGGGTAGTGTTATACAGGTGAACGGAGGAATGATGAAAATATCGACTTTTCGTGAAATCCGCTTTCATGGACGTGGTGGCCAGGGAACGGTTTCGGCAGCCGCATTATTAGCGCTCGCTGCTTTTGAAGATCACTTTGAAAGTCAGGCCTTCCCCAAATTTGGTTCCGAACGACGCGGAGCACCGGTCGAGGCTTACGTGCGTATCAGCAATACAACCATTCGTGCCCATAACCAGGTGTATACACCGGATGCGATAGTGATTCAGGATGCCGGTTTGTTGCGTTCCGAGCCTCTGCTGCGTGGCCTGAGACAGGGCGGGTTAATTGTAGTAAACAGCGAACAGGAAGTGGATGACGTTGGTAACAAGAACGATCATTTTCGTCAGGTTTACCTGCCTGCCAGCAGTATTGGCGAGCGTCATCTGGGCCGCCCCCTGCCCAATACCGTGTTATTGGGAGCATTGGCCGCAGGAACGGGATGGGTCAGTTTAATTGCGCTGGAGCAGGCGGTGACAAAACATCTGTCCAGCAAAGGTGAAGAGATGGTGAAGGCTAATATCGAGGCCTTGCGAGAAGGTTACGGGTTTGTATCATCAGAAAAGGAGCCGGTTTCATGAAACAACTGCTGGAAGGTTCGCAGGCGGTGGCTGAAGCGGTGCGTCTGTGTCGGCCACAGGTGGTGGCGGCTTATCCCATTACGCCCCAGACTCACATTATTGAACGGCTGGCACAACATGTGGCGAATGGTGAACTGGCGGCAGAGTTTATTAATGCCGAAAGCGAGTTCGGTGCGGCATCAATTGTTCTGGGTGCGGTTACCGCCGGGGCACGGGCATTCACGGCGACGGCCTCGCAAGGTTTGCTGTTGATGACCGAGGTGCTCTACAACATTGCCGGGTTGCGTCTGCCGGTGGTGATGGTGTGCGCCAACCGCGCGGTGGGCGCACCGATCAATATTTTCAGTGATCATCAGGACAGCATGTCGGTACGTGACGCGGGCTGGATTCAGCTTTATGTCGAAAGCAATCAGGAGGCCGCAGACAGTCTGATACAGGCATACCGTATTGCCGAGGCATGTGAGTTGCCAGTGATGGTTTGTATGGACGGTTTCTTATTAACACACACTTTTGAGCCAGTGGCATTGCCGACACAGGCGATGGTGGATGATTACCTGCCTGCCTTTCAGTTTGCCCGTACCCTGAATCCTGATCGTCCCATGACACTGGGTGGTGCCAGCGAGCCGGATAACTTTCAGGAATACCGTGTTGATCAACATGCCGCAATGGAGAATGCCCAAAAAGTGGTGGAAACCCTGGATGCTGAATT
>JALSGT010000108.1 GCA_026982555.1 Chromatiales bacterium | reverse complement strand
TACATCTGAACATAGGGGATGATTCGCTCACGCAAGGGTGCCGCAACACAATCCACTATTTTTTGCTCCAGTGTCTCTTTATTTTCAGCTTTGCTCCTGCCTCTAAAACCATAAAAATCATACAATGACTGCCGCAAATTACTTCAATCATTGTGAGTCGCCCACAATGATGGTTGCAGCTTCACGCGGGCAAAAGGTTTTTCAGCCTTTTGAGTCTGAGGTTTCTTTGCTTTTCTTCTTTCACTATTTAACAAATTTTCCCAGTCCAGCATCACAAATTTCCTTTATGTGTACCGCAAAAATAACGACTCCGCATTGTCAACATAGAGTAATTTCCATCACATTCATTGTGACGTTCGCAACAACACGTAGGTTGGGGTGAATGTTTTTTATGAACCCCAACACGCCGGGGTCAGTGACCATGTTGGGGTTCGTGCCTCACCCCAACCTACCAGGCTTCCAGTTCGACATCACAAAGCCCCTTTGTGTATATTGAAAAACAGCAGTTACATATTATCGAGAATGGTTTTTTTCACTGCCTCCATAGTGGCATCGACAGTGACCATCATACCACTGTCATTGCACTGCTTAATGGCCGTGTCCGGGTCTTTCAAACCATTACCGGTAAGGGTGCAAACAATCTTCGAGCCTTCCGGAATTTTGCCGGACTTGATGTCGTGCATGGCCCCCGCCAGCGAGGCGGCAGAGGCTGGTTCACAGAACACACCTTCTTTTTCCGTGAGCAGTTTTTGCGCGGCAAGAATGTCTTCATCGCTGCATTCGTCAAACCAACCCCCGGATTCTTCCTGCACCTTCCAGGCTTTGTCCCAGCTTTGCGGATGACCAATACGAATGGCGGTCGCCACGGTTTCAGGATTGTCCACCATTTCGCCTCGCAGAAACGGTGCGGAGCCACTGGCCTGATAACCCACCATGTGCGGACGATTGTTGACGATACCGTTTTCATGGTATTCGCTGTATCCCATCCAGTGCGCAGTGATGTTGCCTGCATTACCTACGGGCAGGCAGTGGTAGTCCGGTGCCGCGCCCAGCTCTTCAACAATTTCAAAAGCAGCGGTTTTCTGTCCTTGCAGACGGAAGGGGTTGATGGAGTTCACAATAGTCACCGGGGCATGTTCGGCCACGTCTTTAACGATTTGCATACCCACGTCAAAGTTACCTTTGATTTGAATAATCACCGCACCATGCATCATCGCCTGTGCCAGTTTGCCCATGGCGATTTTGCCTTCGGGGATCAGCACATAAGCAGTAATACCCGCGCGCGCCGCATAAGCCGCAGCCGCAGCCGAGGTGTTGCCAGTAGAGGCACAGATAATGGCCTCGCTGCCTTCTTCCACGGCCTTGGTCACCGCCATGCACATGCCACGATCCTTGAAAGAACCGGTGGGATTCAAACCTTCGTATTTGACGTAGATATCCACGTCTTTACCCAACAGGCCGGGGATATTATTTAACCGGATCAGCGGTGTATTGCCCTCACCAAGACTAATGATGCGGGTGTCATCGTGTACCGGCAGGCGGTCACGGTATTTATCAATAAGGCCGGTATAACGGGATCGGAATGGCATGTTCGTATTCTCTGGGGTTATGTTTGTTTCCCTCTCGCCTTTGAGGGAAAGGGTCGGGGAGAGGTTTACCCCCTCACCCTAACCCTCTCCCCCAAGGGGGAGAGGGGATTATTAATCGGCGTCCAAGTGCTCCAGACGAATGCGCATCACTTCACCGGTCACGGCATCCAGCGCCTCGATGGCCACAATGGCTGCGTTCATTTTACCTTCATTCACACGGTGAGTGAGCAAAATGATCGTCGCGGGCGCATTACCCGCAGGTTCTTTTTGCAGGATGGCCTCAATGCTGATAGCCGAATCACCCAGAATACTCGCCACATTGGCCAGCACACCGGGTTTGTCTTCGCATTGCA
>JALSGT010000107.1 GCA_026982555.1 Chromatiales bacterium | reverse complement strand
ACCTGGGTGAAGTTGATCAGTCTGAGAAGGTCTGATGTCGTGTCGCCGATGGCATTTTTTACTCGCGCCAGCATAAACTGTTCACAAACAATACCATCAGGGCACTGTGCATTTTCATAATAGCTACTCATCATCGCCATTTTGTCGGCATCAAACTGACTGACATATTTACGCAGAGAAGCTTTTTGTATTTCCGCATATGCAGAGACATTCAATTGATAATTAATGGCGTAATCTGCGACGCGATGAACCGTATTATTACTGGAGATTCTTCGATCACGAGTAAACCCATATCCGCTGTCCTTCGTTTCGGATATGGCCAGATGAAGCAGTATCCTGCTGTTCAGTGCGTTGTTGAAAATATACGAGGTCACAGCGGATATGCTTCTGTGGTCTGTGTGACCGTAAATGCCTTCGACACCAAAAGTAATGACGACATCAGGCTGAAGAGTATCAAATAGCTGTTGAACAGGGCCCGCCATGGCGTAAAGATTGGCACTGTGATCGTCCATTCTCATGAAATGGATGTTAGCGGGCTCTACACCCAGAACACCTAATGCAGCCACAGCTTCTGATTCCCGCTGTTGTCCCAGTTCAGCAGGTGTATTTGTTATTCCTCTGACATCGCTTCCATACTTTCCTGACGTGCTGTAGGCAACATGGACATTCAGAGACTCATTGACCATGTGGAAAATAGTGCCGTTGACTGAAAGTTCATCATCAGGATGTGCTACCAGTATCAAAACAGTTGCTGCTTGAAGAGGAAAGCTGAGCAGAAACAGTACTGTTATGGAAAAAGATTTCATGGGTTGCCTCAGGGTTTAGCGTTGGGTGGCCAGTAGGGCGCGGACTTTAGGTTTAAAGGTTTTTACTTTTAGTTACACCGCACCGTTTACAGACATAAAATGTCACCAATCTTCCCTGACGGCTGTCGAATTGCTTGTCTTTGGATATCTCCCATTTGTGAAAGCCGCTTTTGCACAAGGTTTTGCCCTTGTGAATATCACCGGGTTTTCGGGGTGTGGGGCGTTTGAAGGGAAGAATATCGGCCATGTGTTGTAAATGTGTTCAGAATTTGTTGTTTGTTGCCGTTCTTGATAACAGTGCCGGATAATCTGGATAATGTAGTGTCCAGGGTTCAGCATAAAAGCAGTTAACACAAACAATAACATCATTTGATGATGAGATCGTTATTGCTCATCGGCAGCCTTATGACAGAGTATGTAATATCCTCCTTATGACAAAATCACACACTGACATCATTGTTGCTGCGCGCGGCTGGTCATATCCGGCCTGGAGCCAGAGTTTTTATCCGGATGACCTGCCGGAAGACTGGTTGCTGGCGTATTACAGCAATGAGTTTCGAGCAGTGGTGGTGCCTGCGGCAGAATTTTCTGATGTGGACACGCTGGAGGTTGAGCGCTGGGTGGAGGATGTCGTTGAGGGTTTTGAATTTTATCTGGAGGTCACGGATCTGTTTGTTGACTGGGCGAAATTTACACAAGCTGCCAGGCTCCTGGGAACTCATCTGAAAGGTATTTTGTTGCGACCGCTCAGTGTTGATGACGATCTGGCGCTGATTGCGCCCAGTCTGGATGCGGCCACGGCACTGGCACCGGTGTGCGTGCTTCTGCCGGGTGGTGTGACAATCAGCAATAATGGCAAGGCTTTGTTGGCGCAACACGGGGTAGAATTGTGCTGGAATACCCATGAAGGTAAACCGGACTGGCAAGGTGGCGGTTTTGTAGTGGCGCGCGTGGTGGGTAATAATCACTACACACCGAGAGAGTGGCGTGAGACTATTGAGGCCTGTCTGCGTTGCGGGAACAGAAGCAGCGACAGACGCAAGGTGCTGCTGATGGTGGAACATGAGTCGCCAGAGCCCGATGCATTACGGGCGGCGATGATGATTGGCGATATGTTGGTGATTCCTGATATCTGATTGAGTCACTGCGTGAACCAATTGCATGATGGCAACGTCAGAGCACAGACGGACACAATAAAAGAGGACTCTGTTCGCGGACGTTAACAATGTTTCGCGTAGTGCTCTCGAATACCAACCCCGGAAAATGCTTGCCGATAATTCCTGATGACCAATTCTGATATGAAGACAGAGAGTCCGCATGAGGCTGCGGGTGAGCCTTTGGTGCGGATTCGTGACCTGGTTTACCACCGTGGCGAACGTACCATTTTTGATGGTATCAATATCGATATTGAACGCGGCAAACTCACTGCCATTATGGGTCCCAGCGGCACCGGCAAAACCACTTTGCTGCGATTGATCGGTGGCCAGTTGCGCCCGGATACCGGCACAGTGCATGTCGATGATCAACCTGTATCCGAGCTGGGATACGGACCACTTTATGAATTGCGCAAACGTATGGGTATGCTGTTTCAGAATGGCGCCCTGCTGACTGATCTCAACGTATTTGACAATGTTGCCTTTCCGTTGCGTGAACACACACAACTGAATGAAACCATGGTGCGTGACCTGGTGCTGATGAAGCTCCATTCCGTAGGTCTGCGCGGTGCGCGGGATCTGATGCCTAGCGAACTTTCCGGTGGTATGGCGCGACGTGTGGCATTGGCCCGCGCCATTGCCCTGGATCCGATGATGATCATGTACGATGAGCCCTTTACCGGACAGGATCCTATCTCCATGGGTGTGCTGGTATCATTGCTGCGCACCCTGACCGATGCATTAGGCCTGACTTCCGTAGTGGTTTCCCATGATGTGCAGGAAAGCCTTTCCATTGCGGATTATGTGTATGTGATTTCTGCGGGCAAGGTCGTAGAACACGGTACGCCCGATGATCTGCGTCAATCGAAATCGGACTGGGTGCAGCAGTTTATTCAGGGTAAAAGCGATGGTCCGGTGCCTTTTCATTTTCCGGCAACCGATTACGCTGCGGACCTGTTTGGCGGGAACAACTGATGTTGAATCAACTGCAAAAACTGGGGGCAACAACACTGGGCATCGCCGAACGCCTGGGGCGCGGCCATTTGTTCCTGTGGCATGTGCTGAGCGGGTTTCCGGCCTTGCTGCCGCGTTTTGGCCTGGTCATCAGCCAGCTGTATTCGGTGGGTGTATTATCGCTGCTGATTATCGCCGTGGCTGGCCTGTTTGTCGGCATGGTATTGGCCTTGCAGGGTTACTACACACTGGTGGATTTTGGTGCCACCGAATCCCTGGGCGTGCTGGTGGCACTGTCACTGGTGCGTGAGCTGGGGCCGGTGGTTGGCGGCCTGTTGTTTGCAGGGCGTGCGGGCTCCGCACTCACTGCCGAGATTGGTTTGATGAAAGCCACTGAGCAATTGTCAGCGATGGAAATGATGGCGGTAGATCCGTTGCACCGGGTGGTGGCGCCACGGTTCATGGCAGGTATTTTGGCCATGCCGTTGCTGGCCGCGATTTTCAGTGCGCTGGGTGTTATCGGCGGGTATTTTGTCGCCGTGGGTCTGCTGGGTGTGGATGAAGGTGCTTTCTGGTCACAAATGCAGGCCAAGGTGGATTTGTACGAAGACATCCTCAACGGTGTCATCAAAAGTATCGTGTTTGGTTTTGTGGTGACCTGGATTGCTGTGTTTGAAGGTTACGATGCCGTGCCTACGTCGGAAGGCGTCAGTCGTGCCACCACTAACACAGTGGTGCATGGGTCACTGGCAGTGCTGGGGCTGGATTTCATATTAACGGCATTGATGTTTGATTAAGAATGGTATCCGCTTTTAAATGCTTGTAGTCAGCCTCCGGGAAACAACACGGAGAGCGTATGGGCGCGGAGATACAGAGGAAGTAAGGCTCAAATATTTGTTTTTTCTGCACTTTTGTGAACTCTGCGTCACATTGCAGGGATGTAAAAAAATAGTACCTGTCGTCAAAATATGACATTTGTCTGGAGAGATAATTAATGATGCATTCAAGAACAGTACAAATCTGGGTGGGTCTGTTCGTCGTAGCAGGCATGGCCGCGCTGCTGATGCTTTCCATGAAGGTGAGTAACATCAGCGCCTTTACTGAATCAGAAGGGTTCAAGGTCACAGGCTACTTTGAAAACATTGGCGGCCTCAAGGTGCGCTCACCCGTCACCATGGCAGGCGTGGTGGTGGGGCGGGTGGCCAGCATCGGTTTTGACCGGGAATCCTATGAAGCGGTGGTGACACTGAATATACAAAGTGAATACGACAATATCCCGGAAGACAGCAGCGCCAGCATTTTTACAGCAGGCTTGCTGGGTGAGCAATACATTGCTCTGGAAGCAGGCGGTGCAGAAGATGCGCTTAAGGAAGGCAGCGAGTTACAACTGACCCAGTCTGCTATCGTGCTGGAGCAGATTATCGGCCAGTTCCTGGTCAGTCAGGCAGATAAAGAATAGACACCGATGCGCTTTTTTATCACAAAGGTCACTACAAGCATTTTTTTGATGCTGGCACTGGGCACTGTGCAGGCCGGGGCTGTGGTGCTGGATTTGCCACAGGCTATCGAGCGGGCGCTGAAAACCGATGCGCGCATCAGTGAAAAAGAAAAGCTGGTGGAAGCTGCGCGTGGCTTGTTAGCCGAAGCCCGGGGCGCGAATGACTGGATATTTAACGTCAACAGTTTTGTCGGTTTTTCCCCCACTCTGCGCGGAGGTTTGTTTGAGACCACCGACAGCTCGGGTAAAAGAAGCGTCGGTATCCCGGATAACGCCTTTGATATCGACGGCCTTTCGCCATGGTATTACGTGGATTTTTCGTTTATTAAACCACTGCACACGTTCGGCAAAATCAAACATTATTCCAAAGCGGCGGCGGGTAATATCCAGGTCAAACAAGGGGATGTTGCCTTGCGGCGCGGGCAAACTTTGCTGGAAGTGACGCGCGCCTACAATGGATACCTGGCTGCCAGAGATACCCGTTTTTTGCTGGAAGACTCGGCAAAAAAAATGGAGGCAGCGTTAGAGCTGGTAGAAGGCTGGCTGGAAAGTGAGGAAGGTGAGGCCAAGCAGTCCGACGTGTTTGCACTGCAAACCGGTGTTGCCCTGTTGCAGCGTTATATTGCCGAAGCCACCGGCTTTGAAAATATTGCTCTGGCGGGTTTGCGCCTGTTGACCAATGTGGCACCGGGCGATGAGCTGGAACTGGCCGACGAACGTCTGCGACCGGTGGAACTGCCTGAAGGCGAGCTGGAAATCCTGCAGGCCCGGGCGTTAGTGCAAAGGCCGGAAATGCGTCAGCTGGCAGCTGGTTTGCAGGCGCGCCGTGAATGGATGCTGGCCAAAAAGAGCGAATCCAACCCCAATTTGTATGCCGGGGTGGCGGGGCTTATCTCTTACAGCCCGTTACGTGACGACCTGACCAAAGTCAGTGCCTACGACCCTTTTAATACTGCGGGCGCAACACCGATTTTAGGTTTGAAATGGGAATGGGCCAGTGGTCGTCAACCGGCTCAGGTGGCGCAGGCGCGGGCAGAAATGGAATCGACATTGGCTTTACGCACCTTTGCCCAACGAGGTATTCCTTTTCAGGTGGCCGAGCAGTATCACACCGTGCATGCCCATCATGAAATGGTGCAAAAACTTTATGAAGGCAGTCGCAGCGGGCGACGCTGGATGATCAGCAGCTATGCGGATTTTGAAGCCGGGGTGGAGCAGGCAGATAAGGTGATCAGTGCCTTTCTGGGTTATATTCAGGCTTACAGCGATTATCTGAAAACGGTCAACGATTACAATCTGCATGTGGCGAAGCTGCAAGTAGTGACGGGAGATTTTGAATGATTAACCTAACAAGTGTGATGAAATATACAGGTGCATTACTGGCGGGCATGTTATTGCTGGGTAGCTCTGCTGCGGCTGTCCAGGCGCCGGAGGTGCTGGTGCAGGAAACCACGGACAAAATTACCAGCGTACTGCGTGCAGAGCAGGACAAAATCAAGGCCGAGCCTGATCGGTTGCTGGAAATCGTCGATACCATTGTTGCGCCGCATTTTGATTTTGAACGCATGTCCAGCTGGGTGCTGGGAAAATACTGGCGCAAAGCCAGTGACGATGAAAAAACCCGTTTCGCACAGGAGTTTCGTACCCTGCTGGTGCGCACTTACGCAAAAGCGCTGAATGACAACTATGACAAACAGATCGACATGCTGACGCCACGGAAAAGGAAAGACGGCAAGCAAGTCACCGTGCGCACCGAAATTCAGCAATCCGGCGGGTTTCCGATTCCTATCAGTTATAAAATGCATATGAAAGAGGGTGCCTGGAAGATTTTTGATGTGAGTGTCGATGGCATCAGTCTTGTGGCTAACTACCGCAGCTCCTTCGCCAAGGAAATTCGTAAAGACGGGTTGGAAAAACTCATTGCCCGGCTGGTTGATCGTAATCAGCCTGCTAAAGCGGCAGACACTGCCAAATAATGGACGAATCCCATTGCATACTCAGTTGAAAAAATCCGATGATGGTCGCCTGTTGGTGTCCGGTGAATTGAGCATGAAAACGGTGCCGGCACTGCTGACACAAAACTGCCTGCGTGATATTTCTGGCGACATTGATATTGATTTGCAAAATGTTGAGCGTGCCGACAGTGCCGGTGTTGCCCTGCTCATCGAATGGCAGCGTACCGCCCGGCAACAACAGCAGAACATTCGTTTTCAGAATATTCCCTCGCAAATGCTGGCCATCGCTCGTCTCAGTGGTGTCGATGAACTGCTTGCACTGAGTCAGGCGCCTGTCCGGGAATGAAAAATTTGCTGCGGAAAAATCTTTTTGGTTACATTCTCCGTTCATTTTTCGTTAAGTAGAATCACTACTCGCCTCACATGAACGAAAAACCGGCTTCAAAATGACCTTCTCTCGCGACGATTTTTATTCCCGGGCAGGCGTCTAGTGCCTGTTGCCATCAGCATCCGGGGTGTGCATAAACACTTCGGTGAATTGCATGCCCTCAACGATATTTCTCTGGATGTACCGCAGGGCAGTTTTTTTGGTCTGCTGGGCCCCAATGGTGCGGGTAAATCCACATTGATCAATATCATGTCGGGCCTGATGAAAGCGGATGCGGGCACGGTGTCGGTAATGGGCCACGACGTGGCGGGAGCCTACCGACAAGCCCGGCACGCATTGGGTGTAGTGCCACAAGAGTTGGTTTATGATCCTTTTTTCACCGTGCGTGAAGTCTTGCGCTTGCAGTCAGGTTATTTTGGTCACGGCCCGGAAAACCATCCCTGGATCGATGAACTGATCGAGACCCTGAGTCTGGCTGACAAGGCCAATGCCAATTTGCACGACCTCTCTGGTGGTATGAAACGTCGTGTACTTATTGCTCAGGCGCTGGTACATAAACCGGATGTGGTGGTGCTGGACGAGCCTACTGCCGGGGTGGATGTTGAGTTGCGTCAGGCATTGTGGCAGTTTACCCGGCGTCTGCATGCCGACGGTCGCACCATTGTGTTAACCACCCATTATCTGGAAGAGGCCGAAGCCTTGTGCGAAGAAATCGCCATTCTGAATCGCGGTCAGGTTGTCGCGCAGGAAAGTAAAACGGTGTTGCTGGCACGCTGCCCTTACCGCACCTTGCGGCTCACTCTGGCACAAAGCGATTACCACCTGCCCGAATCGTTACAGACATTAGTAACAGAGGCAGAGGATAATCGTTTGTCGTTACGTCTGCACAAAACCGACCATCACATAGGCGACGTGCTTAAAGCCCTGCAAACAGCCGGTATCGAAGTGACGGATTTACGTACGGAAGAATCGGGGCTGGAAGAAGTGTTTCTTCAACTCACTACCGGTCTGTCCGCAGAGACGACGTGCTCATGAATGCTGCCAGCCTGCGAGGTGTTTATACCCTGTTCGCCAAAGAAGTATGGCGTTTCATGAAAGTGTTTGTGCAAACCATACTGACGCCCGTGGTAACAGCGTTATTGTACCTGCTGGTGTTTGGTCAGGCGCTGGAAGGTAATGTGGAAGTCTACGAGGGAGTAGCTTATTCGGCCTTCCTTATTCCCGGTTTGATGATGATGTCGATTATCCAGAATGCCTTTGCCAACAGTTCATCGAGCCTGATTCAATCAAAGATGATGGGCAATCTGGTCTTTGTTTTGTTATCGCCCATTAGCAGTTTGGGGTTTTTTGTTGCCTTTACTGCGGCTGCTGTGGTGCGTGGCGTGCTGGTCGCGCTGGCCGTGTATCTGGTGGCGATCCTGTTTGTTGATTTGCCCCTGGAAGCCGGGTGGGCAGTGCTGGTTTTTGCTGTGCTGGGCAGTGCGACGCTGGGGGTGCTGGGATTGATTGCCGGCGTGTGGGCAGAGAAATTTGACCAGCTGGCCGGGTTTCAGAACTTTTTCATTTTGCCCCTGTCATTTTTGAGTGGTGTGTTTTATTCCATTCATTCCCTGCCAGGTATATGGCAAACCGTATCGCAGTTTAATCCGTTTTTCTATTTGATTGATGGTTTTCGTTACGGTTTTTTTGGCCAGTCGGATGCCGACCCTATGCTCAGTTTGGGCGTGACTCTGGTGTTTTTGCTGGGGCTGAGTGCGGTGGCGTTGTTGATACTGCACAAGGGTTACAAAATTCGCGAATAACGATATTCCTGGCGACTGTCTATCTTTCGGATATAGCAGGCATAATTATTTTGATGATCGTTATTTTGTCAGGTACAGCGATGCGAAATAGAGGAAAGCGGTAACCCAAAAGAATTAAAATCCATAACAGCATATAGCAATATATGGGAAAGGCTTATTTTTTAGCTACTGCGTAAGAAGTTTGTCACGTCATGGCGTGGGCAAAAATATCCTGTCAGGTGTCCATCAATCTGTTTTGCCAGGGTTCTTTCTGATATGATTTCCGACGAAAATCAGCGGCCCACCTGTCGCGGGTAAGTTCAATTAACTGTTTGATCTGTCGGTATTTTATTTCGATGAAATTTTTCTTGTAACGTTTGGGCAACAAATAAACCTTACAGCCTGGCGTTCTGATTAGCTTGTATTGGGGGTTCGCATGAAACTCGTAACTGGTCGGTTTTTATTATCTGATGTATTTTTGTACTTTATTTATCGAACCTCAGCGTGGTTAAAACATAAGTGCATGTCGCATCTGAATACCACGGGAAAATCAGTCATCATGATGGTGGCTATGGTTTTTACAAGCGTTGTTCTTAGTGGCTGTGGTGGCGGCTCATCAGGTTCAACGCCGACAGCTTCATTACCGATACTCTCTGTTACAGCAGCAACGGTTGCCGAAGGCAGCAGTGGCGGTTCAACCCGTCTTGATTTCACCGTGACCTTAAGTGCAGCTTCTTCCAATGATGTAATGGTGAA
>JALSGT010000106.1 GCA_026982555.1 Chromatiales bacterium | reverse complement strand
GCAGGAACGCACCGGCTTCCCGTTTCATCCCTCGGGCGAAAACCGTTGGGACACCTAAAGAAAGTAGCGGAACTGTACTTGCTTGACAGTGAATCTGTCAAGAATTCGCACGGCTAATTTGTTCTGCATGGAAGTCGAAAGAAAGTCCCTCCGCCTATGACGGACTCTGGAAAGCAGCAACATTTTTGCCGCAAAGGACGCGAAGAAGCATAATGGTAGAAATGTTTAAATTTTGATTCCCATAGTTTTCTGTCACGGTTACATGATTAACTCCTCCATCTCTACAGGCTGCTAACAAAGGTTCTCGGGGTTTTGAATTGACAGGGTAACTTCTGAAGACTAGGGTTTGAGCAAAAAATGGCGGATATGCCTGATTCTTTGCTCACTACTGTTGAATACCAAAACGAGCGGACGTAACACCGAATAAGTTTGTGTTAAAAAATAAACATGAAACCAAACTGATAAATATTAACGAAAGTAATGCCATTTTCGTCAGCCGCTAATAAGAGCGTTATATGACCAAATGAGATACACACCAATAACACTCATTTCTCTATCTTTAGTAGTCGTCATTTATATGAACTATGGGACGCTAGGTAACTTCGACTGGTTTCAGTTATGGGTATTAATGCCATTTGTTATAGCTCTCATCTTTGCAACTTTGTATTTGAAAGGTGCTTTAAAGTCACAAGTAATACCCCTTTCTGGAGCAATCACCAGCCTATTTGCATTGCCATTTTACCTGGCGGCGTACACCTATGATGGTACAGATGGTCAAATTAGTCTTATATTCATCGTTATTCCGGTTTATCAATATATAGGACTGATAGTGTTTTGCATAATAGGCTACATAACCATTTTCTTAAGGCGGGCATGGAATCAGAAAACAAAATGAAACAGGACATATAGAGTGTGGGAAAAATTCTCCTTAAGAGAGAAGGAGTCGATAAGTTTTGATGCATTACGATAGAGTGAAGAGATAGACAAAAAAACCTAACCAGGCTTATATCAGATCTTCTCGCACCGCAGCATTCTTCAGCATTCTTCGCAATGAACAACTTCAAATTCCAGCGTCGAATGGGCAATGGAAAAACGCTGTTCAAGCTCAGCTTTCAAGGCTGTTTTAACCTGCTCCGTTTGCGAAAAATCAGTAATAACAACATGCGCCTCCAGAGCAATCTGATGTTCATCAATCTGCCAGACATGCACATGATGCACATTACAGACACCCGCCATTTTTTCCATGGTGCCGATGACTTCGTCAATAGTGAGATTTTCAGGTGTACCTTGCATTAAAATATGTATGGTCAGGGGCAGCATGGTGGCCGCCTGATAGAGAACGTAGCCTGCAATGGCCAGTGTCATTACGGTATCCGTCCAGTACCAGCCATAGAGCAGAATAAGGCTGCCAGCCACAATCACGCCCACAGAGGCCAGTGCATCCGACACATTGTGTAAAAAGGCTGCGCGAATATTCAGGCTGTTTTTTGACATACTGTACGTCAACATCGCCGTAGCAACATCAATAACCAGCGCAACACCTGCCACAACAACCACGATCCAGCCTTCAATTTCCTGTGGGGAATAAAAACGCCATAGTGCTTCATAAATGAGATAAAGCCCGATCAACACAAGGGTCACCAGGTTAATCAGTGCCGCAATCACTTCGGCCCGTTTGTACCCAAAAGTCTTAAACGCATCAGGTGGTTGTCGGCCAATTTTACGCGCAACCACAGCAATCAATAATGAGCTGGCATCACTGAAGTTGTGTAACGCATCGGCGATAAGTGACAGACTGCCGGAAACAATACCACCGACCACCTGGGCCAGCGTCAGGAGCATGTTAATAATAATGGCGATCAGCAAACGCTGATCGCCCATGGTTTCAACATCATGATGATGCTCATGCCCCATAATTTACACTTTCCTCATATCACTGAATTTACCTTTGGAAAACCATGAAAAAAGTGTCGGCAACACAAACAGGGTTAAAAATGTTGCGGTCAGTAACCCCCCGACAATAACGGTCGCCAGCGGTTTCTGGATTTCCGCTCCGACACCGGTTGACATCAGCATGGGTATTAAACCCAGTGCAGAGGTAATCGCTGTCATCAACACCGGGCGCAGACGTGACGTTGCCCCATTGAAAATAGCATCATCCATGGAAAGTCCATCAGCAATACGCTGGTTAATACTTTCCACCATCACAACACCGTTGAGTACGGCAACGCCAAACAGGGTGATAAAACCGATGGAGCTGGGGACCGAAAGATACTGTCCGGAAAGGTACAGTGAGAATACCCCGCCAATAACAGCAAGCGGTACGTTGACCAGAATCAGCATTGCCTGCCCGACTGACTTGAAGGCAAAATATAACAACAAGGCAATCAAAGCGAGAGACAGAGGAACCACCATGCTCAGGCGTTTTTGCGCGCGCTGCTGATTTTCAAACTGCCCGCCAATGTCCACGGAATACCCTGCTGGCAGGGACACTTGCGTATCAATAGCAGATCGAATGTCAGCAACGACGCTGCCCATATCGCGTCCCTGTACATTGGCCTGAATGACAACACGCCGTTGCACATCATCCCGCCGTACCTGGGGCGGCCCTGACTCAATACTGATTTTCGCAACATCACCCAGACGAACCCACTGCCCGGTGGGTGATTGCAAACGCAAATTGGCAATGGCATTGGCGTCGGCACGATAGACCTCGGCCAGACGAACGTAGATATCATAACGTTCATTACCATTGATGATTTGTCCGGCTGCACGCCCACCCAGACCATCGCTCACGACGGTCATTACATCACCCACAGCCAAGCCGTAACGAGACAGTTGATTTCTATCCGGACGCACCACCAATTGTGCTTCACCCACAATCTGTTCCATAGCGACATCTTTTGCGCCATCAATGCCTTGTATCACTTTTTCGATAGCCTGCCCTTTTTCTGCAAGCACCGCCAGATCCGGGCCAAACAATTTAATGGCAAGCTGTGCCTTGACGCCTGATAATAATTCATCAACCCGTGTGGCAATGGGCTGAGAAAAATTCAACAACAAACCGGGATGCTGTTCCAGTTTTTGCTCCATCAACCCTTGCAGGGCTTGCCGGTTATCAGCACTCGTCCATTCGCTGACAGGTTTCAGGCCAATGTAAATTTCAATATTATTGACCGGCTCCGGGTCACCACCAATTTCGGGTCTGCCGATGCGACTTAATGCATAAATCACTTCGGGAAATTCCAACAGCATGGCTTCCAGTTTGGGCGCAACGGCCAACGTTGTGTCCAGACTGGCCGTCGGCGCCAGAGTGACTCGCAGGTTAATGGTGCCTTCTTCCAGCTCTGGAACAAACTCTGTACCCAGCAGGGGTACCACTGCCAGTGCGCCAATCAATAAAACCAAAGCAAAACCCACAACCACTTTGGTTTTTCGCAAAGCCCAACGCAAACCACGGCGATAAAGTGTATCAAGCGGTTTTAAAAAAGGGCTTTCTTTTTCACGTATGCCATGTCGAAACAGGTAAGTCGCCAATGCGGGAACAATAATAAGCGCAACGAATACCGCTGACACGATGGCCAGCATAATGCTGATAGCCATGGGTTGAAATAATTTTGCCTCTACACCTTCAAAACTGAACAGGGGCAAAAACACCACAAGGATGATCGAGGTCGCAAAAAATATCGGGCGAACAACCTCTTTACCCGCGATTTGCAATCGCAAAGCAATACCGGTTTGATCATGCACGACATCATGAGGATCAACATCATCCACACTCAGCAATACCCTGCGTTCTTTGTCATGCTCAGCATCGGGATGAGCCAGATGTTTGAACATGTTATCCACCATCACCACAGAACCATCCACCAACATGCCAATGGCAACGGCGATGCCTCCCAATGACATGAGGTTTGCGGACAATCCCAACCAGGCCATAATCATCAGCGCAATACCAATGGAAATCGGGATTGATATTAATACCAAAAACGTCGCGCTCAGGTTCATCAAAAACAGCGCCAACACCACAACGATGAATACAAACGCCAGCAATAAAGCATTGACCACCGTTTTAACCGCTTGCGTAATTAAATCAGCCTGATCATAAAATGCTTCAAACCGGACACCCTCCGGCAAAGCCTGCTGAATCAATGCAATGCGACTGTTGATACCATCAATAGTGCTTTTGGTATTTGAGCCCATACGTTTCAAAACAATACCGGCAACCACCTCACCCAGTGCTTCCGGCTGTCCCTGGGCATCACGACGTGTCATCGTAACCGCACCCTGACGTATTTCACTGCCCAGCTCCACTGTGGCAACCTGCGCGATGGTAACAACGGTACCATCCACGGTCTTCAATGGAATCTGGCGTAACTCTTCCAGCCCTTTTTCATCATGACTCAACCAGCCTGTGCCACGAATAACCAGCTGCTCCTGACCGCGGTCCATATACCAGCCACCCGCGTTGGAATTATTGTTTTCCAGAGCATCAATCACATCCTGCTGACGCAAACCATAAGCAAGCAATCGGGAAGGATTCAAATTCACCTGGTACTGCCGAACATCACCACCGAAGGATAAAACATCGGTCACTCCGTCTACCGGCATCAGTAACAATTTAACCACCCAGTCGTTAAGGCTGCGCAATGCCATGGCATCAAGGCCGGATTCCGCATCGGCCACCATAAGATATTGGTAGACCTGTCCCAGTCCCGACGTATTCGGGCCGATCTCCGGCGTACCGACGCCTTCGGGTATCAGCTCTTTGGCCGACTGCAAACGTTCAAAAACCAACTGTCGGGCAAAATAAATATCTTTCCCTTCTTTGAAGACCACGGTGATCCCCGATAAACCCGTTTTTGATATGGAGCGCACCTGTTCCACATCGGGTAACGCATACATTACCGCCTCGATGGGAAATGTGATTAATTGCTCAACTTCTTCTGCGCCCAGCCCCGGGGCTTCGGTGTTAATGGATACCTGCACATTGGTCACGTCCGGAAATGCATCCAGATTCAGTTTCGGTATAATAAGTGTCGCCGACGCCATTAGCGCCAGCAGGCCAATCACAACCAGTAAACGGTTGGCAACTGACCAGTCGATCAAACGATTTAACATGGTGTTTACTCTCCTTGAGTCAGTAAATTAATGGTTATGCGGATCAAATCCGCCCTTGGCCATTTCAGACTGCACGAAGAATGCACCTTTGCTCACGACGGTAGTGCCTTCAGCAATACCTTCAATCAACATCTGGTCGCCCAGGGTGCTCAACACCGTCACCTCTTTCGGCTCAAAACGTCCCGGCGCGGTTTCCACAAACACTTGCCAGTCACCATCAGGGCCGCGTAATACGGCTTCTACCGGCACAGCAAGACCTTGCTGTTTTTTATTGCCTTCAATAAAAACGTTAACAAACTGACCGGGGTGAACCGCTTCATTGCGATTGCCAATTTCAACATGCACTGCCAGCGTACGTGTCGTCTCGTCAAGTGTATGGTTAGCCTGCGCAACCTTGCCGGCAATCCAGCGTTTACCCACCTGAATGCGCGCAGCTGCCCCCAACACCGTGCGCGCTGCATCTTCAGGGGTTAATCGAGCCTCGATCCAAAGTACTGATTCATCGCTGATGGTCATTAACACATACCCCGGATCAATCAATTCACCCACCACAAAATCATCACTGATGACCGTGCCCTCTTGTAACGAAACCAGATGAAACTCACCTGTGGCATGGGTGGCATCCCCCGTTTTCAGCAAAGACTGGATTTGCTTTTTCGCCATACCGTAAGCACTGACTCTGGCATACGCGAGCTGATAAGCAATTTGTGCCGCCACAAAGCGTTTTTCAGAAACCACTTTTCGTCCCAGCTTTGTGACGCGACGCAGCTCTACATTGGCTTCCATCAACGCACCCTGCGCCTCGGCCATTTCCACACTGGAAAGCGTTACCAGCCGCTGACCTTTTTTAACATGATCACCCAGTCGCACATGGCGCTCTGTCACCTGAGCAGGCGTGCGGGGTGTTACTCTGGTGGTACGGTAGGCATTCAACATTGCCTCACCCGGTGCGGTGATTGCATCACCCAGTGACTGATGTTTTACAACCATGGTCTCAACACCCGCTAACCGGCGTTGAACATCATTTAATTCGGCATCGCTTGCGGCTTCACCATGACCGTGACCATCATCACCTTCGTCATGACCATTTTCACCATGACCGCCCTCATCATGACCACCATGGTCATGCCCTTTTTCTTCATGGCCATCATCTTCATGTCCATGGCCTTCTTTTTGATGCTGATGACCTTCATCCCCATGGCTTCCGTGGCCATCTTCCATTTCAATGCCCGAAAAATCGTCAAGATCATCATGATCCCCTTCAGCCAAAACAACGCTGGACATCGCCAGACTGGATAACAACAAACAATAAACGGCATAGTGCAAAAATAATGTGCGCTTCATTTTGATTCTCCGGAATTCGTTTCGATATCGTGCTGTGCCAGACCCAACCAGCGTTCAACCTGATTGGACGCCGCCAGCCAGGCAAAATGCGCCTGCCGGGTCTCGCCCAGCAAACGGGTTGCAGCCTCTTGTGTATCGATATTTTGTTTGGCCTGAATGAGATAATCCGTGACACTTAATTCACCCACCTGCCACAGTTGATCCAGTAAACTCATTTGCTCACGCTGCGCATGCTGGCCGGCCGCCAACCAGACACGCCAGGCATGACTGGTATTTTGATAACGCGCAAGCGCACCGGTAAAATAAGCCCTGGCGCGTCGATAAGCGTCACGGTACGCCTGCTCTTCAGCGATGGCGTCATGAGAAGCAGCACGCGCCTCTGCCTTGAAGCTGTTGCGCACAAAAAGCGGGATTTCCAGACTCAGTCCCAACAACGTTTCACTGTCTTCCTTACCAGCCCGGATACCAAGCGTCGGATCAGTGCGCCCTCTCTTCTCTGCCAGACTGATCCGTGCCCTGGCTGCCTCCACACGGCTGCGCAACATAGCCAGCCTTGGCAAGCTTTCAAATGCCGTGCTTTCAGTTTCTTGTGCAGAAGGCAACGCGAGCGCACTGGGTAACGACGGCCATTGTGACGGCGATTGCATCAAACCACTGACGGCCTGTAAAGCGGCCTCGGCTTCGCTCAATGTGCTTTCAACCTCCGCCTGCGTCATCAATGCTTCGCTGTACGCCACCTGAGCCAATATCACATCCAGTGCCTGCATATCGCCTGCGGCCTGGCGTTGTGTCGCCGTGTCCACCAGGGTCTGCATCAATTGCGTGCGATGTTTCGCCAGTTTCTGCATTTCACGCGCCGTGGAAAAACCCACTAACGCATTCAGTGCCTCCAGCGCTGTGCTGCGCCGGACTTCCTGAAAAGCAGCCTGAACGGCCTGCTCCTCCTGTGTGGCAATATTGACCAATGCACCTCGCTTGTCACTCCAGTCCAGCGTCTGGGTTAAACCAACGGTGCTGGTATTGATATCAGTACGTTCAGCATCCAGCCCCAGTGACGGATTGTGCAACGGCCTGTCTGCCCCGTCGCGACGGGCCCGCGCAGCCTCTATTGCCGCCTGAGCTCCTTGCACAGCGGGGCTTTCTGTCCAAACCTGCTGGATAAATGCTGGCAATGCCGGATCGACTTTATCCACCCCTGTAGCGCTAACAATAGTGCTGGTAACGCTACTATCAGTGGTGTCAGTGGTGTCAGTGGTGTGACTAATGCCGGGAGAAGTGCCGACATCGGCCACTGCTGCCATGGGCAACAGCCAGCAAATGCAAACACCCATATAAAAAATACGTGTTAACAACATAAGAATAATCCTTCAAAAATCTTGTACAAAAAAAGCACGCACTGCCGCAACAAGCACAGCTGCGCACGAAAAAAGACAATAAAGGATTAAACGATAGGAGGTCGGAGTAGCGGAGAGATGTACAGCGAAGCCAAGGAAACCACCGCAACAGCACGGTAGCTATGATCGATATTCAGTGTTTTCAGCGAAGCATCATAAAAAATGCCCACTAGATGTGCTGCGCCATGGCCGCAATGGTCATCAGGATACGATCCGTTTTGGGAGAAATCACCGGAATGATCATGACCTGCAGCTATATCCATAGCAACGGCCACCCCATGATTTGACATCGACGCAGCGTGTTTATCCCAGGCAAAAGCCGACCCGGAGCACAGGCTCATCAGCACTAATATGGAGATCAGAAATTTTCGCATCGATAACGATTCTGCTGTAAGCACGCCCGGTAGTCAACCGTCTCTATCGGCGACCCCGATATTTTTCTTCAAGAAAAGAATTTCTTAATTTGTGCGCTTGCGGACAGATTCCACCCCGGAAAAAACCCTTCAGGCATGTCCGAAATAATCCAGCCACATCACTGCCTTCTTTTTTGGCAATATTAAAAGATAACCCGTTATACAATTCTTTTTTACATCCTTCTGCCATTATGGCAGCACTTCAAAGGTCCCCATCATACCGGCATCTTCATGCTCCAGAATATGGCAGTGGTACATATACAATCCACTGTTCACAACCGGATCAAATTTCCCAATAAAGCGGACCGTTTCTCCGGGCTGCACCAGCACGGTATCTTTCCAGCCAAGCTCAACACCACTGGCGGGTGTCAGTATTCCACCCGTCGGCCCACGATCAAGTACCTGCCATTGTATTGCATGGGCGTGGAATGGATGTTCCACCATCGAGGTATTTTGAATATTCCAGATTTCAACCGCACCTGAAGCAACAGTCTCATCAACACGACTCATATCGAAACTCTTTCCATTGATAAAAAACTCCACGCCATCAGCCCCCATCCCCATACTCATCACAAAATCCCGGGTAACACTTGCTTCCGCTTCTGTTAATCGAGTGTTGATTTCTGCACTGGCAGGTAAGCTGGTATATAAAACCACCGGGTCTGTCACTTCTCTGTTCACGTCAAAGCGCATCACATCAGAATCGGCACTCGTGTTGTTAACTGCCCGACTGATTAATGTGACCTGTTGATTAAGGCGGTTACGAAAATCCACCACAATTTCAGCACGCTCACCCGCACCCAGCAGAACATGATCAACAAGTACGGGTGTATTCAAAAGCCCGCCATCACTGCCAACCACATAAAAATCAGCACCATTGTCCAGAGCAAAGTCATAAGTACGTGCGTTGGAAGCATTATATAAGCGGAACCGGTACTGGCTTGCCGCTACATCCAGGGCAGGCATTTCAACGCCATTAACCAATATCCGATCACTCAATACCCCATTCATACCCACCTGATAGACGAGATCCCGCACACCAGAAGCATTGGTTTCCTCAGCAAACTGGCGATCCTGAACCAACAGAGCAATATCATATTCGCCCGAAGGTAGTTCATTGCCGGTTTCCAGGGCATCAGTAATATCGTCGGTCAGAATGAATGCGCCTGCCAGACCTTTATAGACCTGCGTAGCGGTCGTGCCATGGGCATGAGGATGAAACCAGAGTGAAGCTGCGGGCTGCACAAGAGTAAAACTGTAAGTTTTTGAAGTGTCCGCAGGAATCGGGATATCGGGTCCACCGTCCTGAGCGCCTGGAATCTTGAACCCGTGCCAATGTACCGTTGTATCTTCACCGCTGGCAATAAGATTATTGTTAACCTTCACCGCGATAGTATCGCCACGTTTGGCAACAATAACTGGCGGAAGCGATAAGTCATTGTAACGCATCATCGGCGTTGTCCAGCTTCCCTCCGGCGTTTTAACCACAACGTCAACGTTTTCCTCGGCATTTAAAGTATAGGTTGCGACATCACCTTCCATCGTTGGCACTAATACCGGCAGATGCTGAAAAGCCGGAAGCGCTGCAATCACTGTAACCAGCAGTGGTGTTTCCGGAAGAGTCACACTGTTGGCATTGTCATCACTGACAACCAGCGATACGGAAAAAGTGCCCGCATTTGGATAACTGACAGTGACGGTGTCACTGCTGTCTGATGTCGCCGGGCTCCCGCCCTGGAAATCCCAGGCATAACTTAAGGGGTCACCTTCCGGATCAGTTACCGCACTGGTAAATACAACCGTGCTGCCTGCGGTAATCGTGAAATTGCCGGTACCGCCAACACTGCCATTACCGTTATCATGACTGAATGATCCCGCAGGTGACTGATTCTCGTTGGCTGCGGCAACGTTGACCGTGATGATGGCGGCATCCGATGCCAGCCCCAGGCTATCCGTTACCACCAGTCTTACGGTAACCGTGCCAACCTCGGAAAACGATACCATTCCGGTGTTACTGTCAGTTGATTGCTGAATCGAAGTCGCAGTACCGGAAAATGTCCATTGGTAGCTCAGCGGTTGATCCCCATCAGGATCACTACTGTTATCTCCGCTAAAATTAAGGCTGCCCCCAACCTGAACAAACTGTTCAGCTTCGGGTGAAATCTTTGCTATCGGTTTCTCGTTGGAAGTATCATTGTTGGAGCCGCCACCGCCGCCACAACCGGATAAAACAATCAAAACAACAAAACAAACTGCCAGCGTAACAGTCCTTATTACAATACTACGGCGCATAAAATACGTCCTCAAATCACGAGTGAGAATATCCGTTTCCTTTCACTGCATTTATCCAACAATGCGCACGAGAAAAGTGGATGAACCTGCACCAACTCCGGTGCCAACTGACCCCGATGGTATCGGCTTAAAACAAATATTTCAACACCAGCCCTACAAAAACGATGAAGTGCGACAACCATTTTCCCACTTTTTATCGTTATGGATAAAAAGGCCGGGAAAATGACCGATAATCCTCAGCGTTATTACCTTTCTTGATTTTTTTAAGCAATCAAAACCACAAACTTTATTAGCTTTCAACGAGTCAACAGGCCCGACGACAGCCCAGGCTAGCGTGTATTAGTGTAGCCCGGCTATTCCCACTTACGCTGAAGATCTGAAACAATAGAAAATAAATTGACTACTACAGGAAGAAACCACTTATAAACATACCTTCCTGAAATCTGTTTTTTCAACCAGTATCATCGAAATCTTCACCCACACATCAATCCCCCAAACCCACTCTCTAAAATATAGCGTAAAGTGATACCATTAAACCTGTCGGTTTTATCTTTTTGCTGCCACTTCTATAACCAAACTGATCGACTACGATGAATTCTATTTCTGAATTATCCTTTGCAACCTCGACACCCAGATGTACGCGACTGGACGTTCGGAACTCAACACCAACACCATAAAACATGCCTGCATTATCACCAATTTCATAGTCACCGGAGGTATTATTTTTTCGTACACCTGCTCGCAAATAGGGCGCAACCCCTGTCTTCGAAAATGAGTAGCGAATATCAACATTTACTGGAATATTTAAATAGTCATAATTACGGGAACCTGAACTTGATTTGGTGTAAAGAAGGATAGCAGGCCCAATACCCGCACCAAGCCCAAACCCGGTGTCAAATTCATAGTAAGGATGAAAGCTTGTGCCAATCGGAATAGTCAGCGAGGAAACATCAGCTCCCGCCACCTCATTCTCGATATTATCACTATACAAATCAGCAACATCATTCATACCACTGATATAGGAAACAGCCAGTGCAAATCGCCACTCACCAGCAGTAGCACTAACGGAATACATAAAACCGACACATACTACGATTTGAAAAAAAACACCATGGGTTTTCATTTTTTTCTCTCTCCAATAATTTAATTTTTGTGGTAGCTGAAATGATAATAAAACTACTCCGCAGCGAGCTATTTCGCTACGCGAAAACGGGGCCAGTTAAAACGCTTAGGCGCTCGAACAAAAAGCCTGCGCTGTTCGTAGAGTGGGCACTATCCGGAATTTTCGGAATAAACACCCCCCATTCCAAAAATCCAGCGACAGTGTATTCCTTATTTTCACGTCACTGTCTTCACTGACAACCAATATCCATAACATCTAAAAACGACGACTCACTTGCAGTGAAACGGCTCTCTCCGGCCCGGAGTTGATATAGGCAACATCGAGATTCACAGTCATGAAGTGATAGCCTGTTCCCATCGTAAAAACGCCCTTTGCAAAGTCACCACGACCCACGATATTTTGTTTATAGCCCGCACGCAATGCCCAGGTATTTACAAAATATTCCCCGCCCAGCGATAAATACTGTGTACTGTCACCACCACCGATGGATTTGTTTTCCAGCACATCCACATCCAGCGCCCAGTACCCCCATTTCGCTGTACGGTAAGCGGCCCCGGCACGTAGCTGGGGTTGAATCCTGATGCTTCCACCGGACTGGGTGTCGAAGTCCAGCGGAACAAGATTTTTCATCACCAGACCAAGCTTAAGTTTGTCGTTCACAGCTTTGCTTACGCCGACATCCAATGTGAATTGCCAGTCCTTGTCTTCCTTGCGTTCAGTGGTACCCAGTTGAGAACTACCCAGAGTACCGTTGTATTCATAGGTGGTGCCTTGCACAAACTTTGGTGTAAAACCCACATCGATTTTATTGCGGAACAGTTCAATGCCCCAGGACATGGCGATACCCAGCTCTGTCAATAACAATCCTCGACCAGTGGCGCTACTGGTCAGACTGTTGGTCTGATCCAGCAGATTACCGTTACCATCAAACAGTTCAGGATGCGGCGCACCACTGACACCCGCGCTGACGATAAAATCCAGACCTTCAATATAATCAGCCAGCAACTGTTTGTCGGCAGCGCTCTGCTCAGCAATGCCATCGCCAACAAAACGCCGACTGATAACAAACGCACCCCCCTCTCGACGGTCACCAATACCAATCACCATGCCCACCATGCCATCGAAAAAAACCGATTCATTGGCAATGGGGTCCAAATCATTTTGCAGGTTGCGGGAGGCTGTAAGCACGCCCTCTGCTGCGCTGACTTGAGTGGGATCGGCGTTGTAAGCGGCTATCGAGTCGGACAACATCTGCTCCGGGTTACTGTCCGCCAGATCGGCAATATCTTCAGCCACTTTCGACACACTCAGGCTGGCCACCGGAAACACATAACTGGAATTACGCGCACGGTGTTTACGTGACGTATATTGCGCTAACAGGGAGGGATTAAAAAACACCGCATTGGCGCTGTTGCCCGAAGCGACACCCGCCCCGCCCATGGCAATGGAACGCGGATCGTAAGTACCGAAAGGCACGGCTGAAACCGCCAACGGATAAAAACTGAACAAAAAGACAAAAACCAGACGCAAAATAAGCTGTGACACAAAATTATTCTTCCTTGATAGTTGATAAAGCCGGGATGTCGGCAAAAAGCCGTGAATATAAAGCAGGCAGCTTTTTACGCAAGCCGTCGCCCCTATAAACATCATCTTTTACCGGTGAATAGCGAACAGCCATGTTCCCTGATCCCCGCGACCGCCGAATATAGTATTATTCGCCTCCCATTCCCACTATCAAACAGTTTGGAGTCAGCATGAACCTCAGCAGCTTGACGGCTATTTCCCCCATTGATGGACGTTATGGTGCGAAATGCGCCGATCTTCGGCCTATTTTCAGCGAATTCGGCCTGATCCGGCACCGTGTGCTGGTGGAGGTGCGCTGGTTGCAAATGCTCTCTGCCCACCCTGGCATCCCGGAAGTACCCGCCTTCAGTGAACACGCCACCCACCTGCTCAACGATATCCTCGATAAATTCCACGAGGAAGATGCACAGCGGGTCAAGAATATCGAGCGCACCACTAACCATGATGTAAAAGCCGTGGAGTATTTCCTCAAGGAGAAGATCGCTGGAAACAACGAACTGGAAGCAGTGAGTGAGTTTATCCATTTCGCCTGCACCTCCGAAGACATCAATAACTTGTCGTACGCGCTGATGCTGCGCGAAGCCCGCACCCAGGCGTTGTTGCCGCAGATGGACGAAATCATCAGCGCCATTCGTCGTCTGGCCCACGAGCACGCCACACAACCCATGTTATCCCGCACCCATGGCCAGACCGCCTCTCCCACCACAGTGGGCAAGGAGATGGCCAACGTCGTTGCGCGGCTGGAGCGTCAGCGCGCGCAGTTGGTGAACATCCCCATGCTGGGCAAAATCAATGGTGCTGTGGGCAATTACAATGCTCACTTGTCCGCCTATCCTGAACTGGACTGGGCCGACATTGCGGAAAAATTTGTCACCAGTCTGGGGCTGGATTTCAACCCCTACACTATCCAGATTGAACCTCACGACTACATCGCTGAACTGTTTGATGCCGTGGCCCGTTTCAACACCGTCCTGCTGGATTTTGACCGCGACGTGTGGGGCTATATTTCACTGGGGTACTTCAAGCAAAAAACGGTCGCAGGTGAAGTGGGCTCATCCACCATGCCACACAAGGTCAACCCCATTGATTTTGAAAACTCCGAAGGCAACCTGGGACTGGCCAATGCCATCTTCAATCATCTGGCTGCCAAACTGCCCGTATCCCGCTGGCAGCGTGATCTCACCGATTCCACCGTACTCCGCAATCTTGGTGTGGGTGTGGGTCATTCAGTCATCGCCTATCAATCCACGCTAAAAGGCATCAGTAAACTGGAAGTCAACCCCGTACGATTGAATGAAGACCTGGATAATTGCTGGGAAGTGCTGGCCGAGCCCGTGCAAACCGTCATGCGTCGCTACGGCATCGAAAAACCCTACGAAAAACTCAAGGAGCTAACCCGGGGCACCGGCATTGACCAGACACGATTACAGAAATTTGTCAGCGAACTAAACATACCCGAAGAGGCCAAAGCGACATTGCTCAAGCTCACCCCGAGCCGTTACCTCGGTAGCGCCGCCCGGCAGGCAGCTGATATTTAATGCTTCCGACAAAATCCGGACACCGGAATAACAAAAAACCGTCACTCTTCTATCCTGGGCTGGTGAAAAACGGTACAACAATGCCACGTTTTTTTGTCTGTGCCGTATCAACCCCCCATTCTGTGCCAATCGGTAAACCCAGGTTAAAGCTGGCACACACATTGCTAATAAACACATGTGCGATACAACCCTCTCCCTCCCCTGGGTTTTATTGCATGATTACTCTCCCTTTTAAAGGGCGCGCAAGCGCCCTTTTTTTTATCCTGCATTTCCCGGGATAACACCTTTGGGCGTGACTCTGGGCCATTCTGTGACGCAGCTCACAGAAATGTCACCCGATGTTTACATACTTAATATCGAAGGGCGCGACGGTAGTTCCTCCCTCTCACGCAGTAACCGTCGCATTCTCCTCTTTTTGGGTCGCGCACTCCTTTGGCGCGGCCTGTTTTTTTGCCTGCTTTTTTGTGTTTACGTTGTATTTGCCCTGCCGCTAAAACCGCCCCTCTCCACCCATGCGACAGCTTCGCGTACACTACTGCCATGAATGAACCGTTGACACTCTTGGGCAACCGCTGCCCCGAGACTTTTCTGGCTGAATACTGGCAAAAACAACCCTTGTTGATTCGTGATGCATTGCCGGGTTTTACGTCCCCTGTTTCACCGGAAGAACTGGCCGGTCTTTGCTGCGAGTCCGAAGTGGAATCCCGACTGGTACTGGAACAGGCAGGCACGGCACCCTGGACGGTGGAATACGGCCCTATTCCTGAAAAGCGCTTTGCTGAACTGCCGGAAACCCATTGGACATTGCTGGTGCAGGAGTGCAATCGTTATGTGCCCGAACTGGCAGAGTTGCGCGAACAGTTTAACTTTATCCCCAACTGGCGTGTTGATGATGTCATGGCCAGCTACGCGCCGGCACAGGGCTCCGTGGGCCCACACACGGACCAATATGATGTTTTTTTGATTCAGGCCCATGGCACACGCCGCTGGCAGATCAGCACAGACCCCGTGCCTGATGATAATTTTCTGCCGGATACTGATTTGTGCATCATGCGTGAATTCGTTGCCACACAAGAGTGGACACTGCACCCCGGCGACATGCTCTACCTGCCTCCGGGAGTTGCCCATCATGGTATTGCACTGGAAGACTGTATCACCCTCTCCGTGGGTTTTCGCGCCCCCAGCCATGCCGAACTGCTCAACAGTTTTGCAGACCATGTGGCTGCACAACTCACCGCTGCACAACGGTTTTCCGACCCCATGCTCCGGCTGCAACAACACCCCGGCGAAATATCCTGCGATGCCCTCACCCAGGTACGGCGTATTCTGCAAAAAATGCTGACTGACGATGCCAGCATTAACCGCTGGTTTGGTGAATTCATCACCGAAGCAAAAAATGAATACCCGGCGGAAAACATCGAAACACTCGATGAACACCGGTTTTTACAGGCCTTTTCAACAAAAGACAGGCTATACCGTAATGAACAAACACGATTTGCTTTTATTGCAAACAAAATGACAAACAACAACACATTGTTCATTAATGGCCAACACTATCCTCTGCCCGCAGAGCTGGCCTTCGCCGCGCCCCTGCTTTGTGACCAGCACCAGTGGTCGTATATGCAGCTGCAAAGTGAATTAACACAACCCGGTTTTGCAAAATTACTCACAACGCTGTACAACCACGCCTATGTCTACTTCACCTGATCCGACACTCAGCAAACCGTTTAAAGTCCAGCGCGTCACTTGGCAAAATGCCGGGACTGATTTGCGCATCCTGCGTGAATTTGTCTTCATCAAAGAGCAAAACGTGCCACCTGAGCTGGAATGGGATGGCAAGGACGAGACGGCCGTACATGTGCTGGCTCGCGACGAAAAGGGACGCGGCATCGGTACTGCCCGCATGACCGCCGACGGGCACATCGGACGCATGGCGGTATTACGCGCCTGGCGACGGCGCGGTGTCGGCAGCGAAATGCTCACCGCACTGATCACCATTGCCCGCGCACGACAGCTGCCCCGCGTGAAACTCGATGCACAAACACAGGCTATCGACTTTTACCTGCGCCACGATTTTGCACCGCAGGGTGAAATTTTCATGGATGCCAATATTCCCCATCAACACATGACACGCAACCTGCCGCCGCTGGATGTACATGTCAATATCAACGAGTTACCCAGGCAGGTTTTGGGTGAGACCCGCGGCTATATTGACCTCAAGGGACGGGAGGACAACAAACAGGCCGCCATACACATGGTTGCGCAAGGCCGACGTTCACTGAATTTGTTCACCCCCAATCTTGACCCGAGGATCTTCGACAACGAAGATTTTATCGAAGCGGTCAAACAGCTGGCCATCAGCAGCTCACGATCCAGGGTCAATATTTTGATATTAGACCCTTCTGACGTTGTGACGCATGGGCACCGCATCGTCGAATTGGCACGACGTATCAGTAGTCGCATTTTTATTCACCGTGCCGACGATGAAGACCGGAATCACGTCAATACTTTCATGATTGTGGATGACGTGGGTATTATCCGCCGGGCACACAATGACCGCCTGGAAGGCCTGGCAGAATTCAATAACCCGGCTGAGGCGCGATTACTTCTTAAAACCTTCAATGAAGCCTGGGAACGCAGTCAACCGGAGCCTGAGTTACGCCGCCTGCATTTATAAATATAAATAAACCTGGACTGTTACCCTGCGAAATTATGTCTTCAAACCAGATTGAGATGACATTCACAGCAAGCTGCAAGACGTTAAGCCCTCAGAGATGACTATGAAAAAAATACTTTTTTATGGATTGCTGCTTGCCAGTATTCCATCAAACACTGTGCTTGCATTGGGCAATTACCCCGAGGCGGGAATATGCTCATTAAGCAAACCCTATTTTGCGATTTGCACCCACAGCCTGCACAACCTGGAGGGCTGGTTTAGTCGAAGCTGTTATGCAGACCGGGCATTAGCCCAACGTGATGCGGAAGAGCATGCCAAAAAAAACCATCAGGGAAATATGCGCTGGACAGGGGTTAACCAGTTTCGTTAATCAATGAATGCTGGTGCATGCATTACATTAACAGCCAACTTCAAGTAGGTTTCCCTCGTAATCGCCTCATCGATACCAGAGAATCATCTTTGCTTCCAACGGTATGTTTGCCTGTGGATGCCGCGGAATAATGCGGGGTGTAAAATCGGTAAAAGGCCGGTCAGCTGCAACAGTACCGGAATACAGCCAGGCATTGGCAGTGCCCGCCAGTGCCGCACCCCGCGCCAGTATCTGCCGCAGCGGTTCACCCCCATTAATGGCATCGGCATACAATTCCACATTCACTGCCTGTACAGGAAGATCATCAAGATAAACCTGCACTTCCACCTGCCAGCAGCCATTGTTTTTCTGCGTAGTCACATTGCCGAAGTGAATACGCGACCAGTGCTGTTGCAAACATTGATGCCACGCTTCCAGTTCTTCAGCAACACCGGGTTCATTACTGCGCTGTTGCCAGGCTTTGGCCAGTGGCAGGTAATAATGTTCGGTGTATTCACGCAGCATTCGATTGGTGGAATAGCGTGTGGTCAGCTGAGCCATGCTTTCACGCATGCGACTGACCCAGGCCTGGGGAATGCCATTTGTGTCACGCTGATAGAAACAGGGCACCACCTCTTCTTCCAGCAAGCGGTAAAGCTGTTCTGTTTCGGCGATATCCCGGGCTGCGGTATCGGTATGCTCACGGCCATCACCCAGAGCCCAGCCCAGCTCCGGCGCATAGGCTTCGGCCCACCAGCCATCCAGTTCCGATAAATTGAGTCCGCCATTCACCAGCACCTTCATACCGCTGGTGCCGCTGGCCTCCCAGGGCCGACGTGGGGTATTGATCCACACATCGACACCCTGAGTCAGCTGAGCGGCGACGTGCAAGTCATAATCTTCAACAAATACCACTTGTTGCCAAAGATTGTTTTGTGCCAGAAACTGCTGCCATTGTTGCAGCATTTGTTTACCAATCGTGTCTTTGGGGTGTGCTTTGCCGGCAATAACCAGTTGCACCGGCCGGTCACGATTGGTGAGCAAGCGCACCAGCCGCTGCGGGTCATGCAGCAACAGGTTGGGACGTTTATATTCAGCAAAGCGACGGGCAAAACCCAGCGTCAGTGCATCGGGTTCAAGCGCATCGGCATATTCCCGGCTGCGCGACTCTTCCGATCCCCGGCCACGGTATTGATGCACCAGCCGATGACGCAACCAGCGCACCAGCCGCTGACGGCCACGGGAACGAAAACGCCACAATGTTGCATCCGACTGTACGCGCAAATCCGCTTCCACCGTTTCCAACGCACCGCGCCAGCGTGATTTGCCACAGGCCTCGGTCCACAAAGTATCCGATGCTGGAGAATCCCAGCTCGGCACATGAATACCATTGGTAATATAGCCAACGGGCACCTCAGCCTCTGGCCAGCGGGGAAATAACGGTGAAAAGATACGCCGACTCACCTCGCCGTGCAGCCGACTCACCGCATTGCTCGCACCAGCGCCGTGCAAAGCCAGATAAGCCATATTAAAAGACGTGTTCACCGCATCAGCATGGCTTTGCCCCAGGTGCAACAGATCATTAATATCGATACCCAGTTCATTGGCCATCGGTTGAAAATACTGTCTGACTAATGGCAGTGAGAAACGATCAAAACCTGCTTCTACCGGCGTGTGAGTGGTAAACAGATTACCGGCACGGGTAGCCCGCAGCGCCTCGCCAAAGTTGCCACCCACACGCTGCATGTGATAACGCGCCCGCTCCAATATGGCAAAAGCGGCATGGCCTTCGTTGAGGTGACAGACGGGACAGTGAATACCCAGAGTTTCCAGCAGTCGCCAGCCACCAATGCCCAGCACCATTTCCTGTTGCAAACGCATCTCCTTGCCGCCGCCGTAAAGTTCACTGGTAATACCCCGGTCACCGGGATCATTAAGTGGGTCGTTACTGTCAAGCAATAACAGCGAGCGGCGCCCAACCTGCGCACGCCAGCTGCGCAAATGCAGGGAACGGCCGGGCAGATCGATACTGATACGAACCCACTCCCCCTGATCATCACGCAGTGGGACCACCGGCAGCATGGTTGGGTCGTTATAAGGATAAAATTCAATCTGTTCACCCTCAGCACTTAATGCCTGACGGAAGTAACCCTGTTGGTAAAGCAGACCGACCCCGATCAGTGGCACGTCCAGATCACAGGCAGTTTTGAGATAATCTCCCGCCAACACACCCAGCCCACCGGAATAAATAGGCAGCGATTCGCAAATACCAAACTCCATGCTGAAATAGGCAATATAACCACCAAGAGCGCCACCGATGACTTCCGAGAACCAGGAATGCTCACCAAAATGAGCCTCCCGCGCATCCAGTTGTTTTTGCAGTTTTTCGAGAAACACGTTGTCACTGGCCAGTGCCTGCAATCGCCGGTCGGAGACCGTCTCCAGAATCAGCCAGGGATTGGCTGTTGCTTCCCATAAACCGGAATCCACCTGCTGCCACAAGGCATCCGCACCATGATTCCAGCTCCAGCGTAAATCCAGTGCCAGCGTTGCCAATCCCTTCAGGGAATCAGGCAAGGCACGAGGCAGGTAATGATTGGTCTGCATTGTATTATCTCCCCAAAATTAATGTACCCGTCGCCGCTGGCTGAACAGCAATTCAAAAATAATAATCCCGGCATAAAACAACCCCAGCGAGATCAACGTACCCGCCTCGTTATTCCATAGATAGACACCCAGCGTTACCCAGCTCGCCACCGTCATAAACAACCCCGCCAGTGGTACCCAGGGCTGTATGACAATCTGTTTACGTAGACGCCAGGCGGAAAGATTAATGGCTGCAAAAATCATCAGAAAAGTGGCGCTGGCAAAGGATGAAATGATTGTAAGATTGGCGCTATTCACAAACAGCAAGGTGATAACCGTGATAACAACCAGACTGACCCAGGGAATACCGTTCTGGCATCGACGGAAACCAAAAGCCGTTGGCAACTGTTTTTCTCTGGCCATCTCTGCCCCCAGGCGGGCGGTACCAAACAGCGTCGCATTAATCGCAGAGGCTGTGGAAAAAAGTGCCGCCAGACCAATAAGCATAAACCCTGCCTCCCCCAAAAACGGCTTCGCTGCCACCGCCAGAGCATACTCCTGATAACGGTCGATTTCTTCCGGCAACAGATTACCCACTGCGACCAAAGAAACCATCACATAGATAACAATAGTGATACCGATGGACCAGAGAATGCCACGCGGCAGATTGCGCTCGGGATTCTCCATTTCGTTCACAGAGTTGGAAATCAGCTCAAAACCTTCGTAAGCCACAAAGATCAATGCCGCCGCCATGAGTACACCCAGGTGGCCATTATTGAACACCGGTGACACGTAGTCATTTTTGATAAAAAACAAGCCGATAACCGCAAACAGAAGCAGGATTAACACCTTGATGGTGACAATCACCAGCTCGGCATTACCTGCCTCTTTTACGCCGTAAAGATTAATGCCAAGAAAAACCAGCAGTATCAGCGATGAAAGCAAATGCTGCATGGCAGAATGCGCATCGACACCACCGCCTAACAGAGCCGCACCATAAACACCAAAAGTAAAAGCGTAGAGCCCCATAGTACCGATATAGCCCACCAACAGCAGCCAGCCGCCAATACCTGCAATATTGCCCTGACCAAACGCCTGTTCCAAATAAGTGAAACTGCCGCCATCAGAACGAAAGGTCAGCCCTAACCGGGAATAGCACCAGCCTGTCAACAGGGCAATCACACCTCCCAGCATAAAAGCGATAGGGGCAGCATGTCCCGCCTGGGCGATAGCCAGACCCAATACCGAAAAAATACCGCCACCCACCATGCCACCCACACCCATGGCAATGACTTGTTTAAGGTTCAGTTTGGCGGAAGTCTTTTTTTCCGGTGTATTATTCATATTGTTTCAGAAAGTCTCAGCACAGATGGATTGTAATCTCGCAAACACCCTCCCCCGCCAACACATCACAGGCTCGCTCAACATCATCCTGATTGCCATACGTAATCAGCAGATAACAGCCCGACCTGATGAGCGTTTCATAACGAATGATGCTGTCTTTGGGAATGGCGATACGGTAAAGCGCTGCCCCTAAAGTGCTGAACCCTGCTACCGCAACCACATCGTCAAGCGCCGCAAGGAGATATTCTTCATAAGGAGAATCATGACCAACAATAGAAAGCGTATTGGCATCAAACCCTTTTTTTTGCAACAAATGCATCGCTGCCTCTGCCTGAAGTTGATTGTTACAAATCGCAACACAACTGTTCTCCCAGGTCATATTTCCGCACCTCCACAAACACGCGAATTATCCGGAGTCCATAATCCTGAATGAATTCGTCAAACCTAAATTCTGCGGTCGGACGGCCTGTAGAGTGCATTGAATTTTGTGGCTGGCAAGGCGCGACGAGGAGTCACCGCCCGCTATTGCGACGATGCGCACACGCGCCAGACGCAAAAAGCAACGTGATGTACACAGTTCGTAGCGACTTACTCAACCCGTGAATGCACCAAAACCACTCAACAGGCTATTGATCAAAGTATTAATACATCCTCGAAGCGGTCAACTGCGAAATTTAGGTTAAACATCCCGGGGTATTTAACGCAACGTTCGCGAAGGCGCAAAGAACGCAAAGTATGTGCTTTTTTCTTTGCGTCTCTGCGCCCTTTGCGTTTACAACACCTGACTTGAATGCAGCTCCGCAGCATCGTTGCCAACGCAGCTGGGCTTTATGAATACCACCTCATCAGAAATCAGGATGATGTCTGATTCTCACCCGAAAGGCGGGAGAATTCTGCTACCAGAGTTACACAGATATCTCGTGGGGAAATTATTGATCAGGCGTGGTGCCGCCTGCGGTTGTTCTGCAAGCCAGTGACGAGGCTCGCCCATGGGTAGGCTCGGCAGGATCACGTCTTTAACTGTTCCTTGAGCATGGCAACTTCAGCTTCCAGCCTGCTGACCCGCTGTGCCAATTCAGATACATTCCCGGACTCTGAAGCCCCAGCATCAATCGCAGTGTGTGTCTGGCTAACATGTGTTTCGATATCAACAGGGCCGGAGAATAAATGCATGTACTCTGCATCCTTTCTCCCCGGTGTGCGCGGCAATTTCACCACCACGGGGTTGCCATCCCGTTCGATCAACCTGGCAAGGGAACTTATAACAGCCGCGTTATCAGCATAGTCATGCAAACGGCGACTACGCGCCCTCAGTTCTCCAGGCGTTTGAGGGCCACGCAGCAACAGTAAGCAAACAATAGCAAACTGAGAAGAATCAAATTGATATTCACCAAATTGCGTATTGCACAAAAGCTGTGTATATTTTTCAACTCCACTCTTGAAATTCTCCTCAATACGCAGGAGGTGTTTAGCCTGCAAGTCGCGAGCGGTACGCTGCACCATGCCCGGTTCCAGGGACATGACAGGGTTACGGCTGGATTTCTGATTGCACGCACTGGTCAACGCATTAAGCGTGAGTGGATAGTGTTCCGGTGTAACGACAGATTTCTCCATCAGGCAACCAAGTACGCGGGCTTCGTTAGCCGATAAATTCAATAGCGCCATTGAACCCTCTCCTCGACAACTTCTATCGTTCTGTCATTAAAAGCCATTTTATATGACTTTATATCAACACCCTCACACGAAACAGAAGATATTAAAATGTAAAGATTGTTTTTTCTTTTTCAGTCAACATTACATTAAGTTCCTTTTATGATTTTTTTCAGAAAACCCCAATCAAACCCCTCCGAGGTCAGCATAAAAATCTGCTCGCCCTGGTTTTTCATAATCACAAAAGTAACACATGACTTTTCTTTGCAAACAACATAATACACCTTACTACTTTCATCATAAATCGAAACTGCGAGGCCACCTAGACTTTGTTTAAGTTCTTTTGAAGACAACTCAAACTTTCGCTTTATATCAGCAGGCAAACCATCTGTTTCTTTAAGTCCTAAAAGATATTTTGGATAATCCCTTAGATTAAATTTTTCAGGCAAATTATCTTTTTCATTAGTAATAACAAACCCGGATAACTGTCTTTTTTTATCGAATACTATTACCGTTCCATCAGAGTCGAGAATTTTGGCATTCGCCAGCATCGGGGTCGGAATTGTTAATATAAAATAGCCACTATAATGAATTTTAGTATATTTTTTCGGTGGCTCTGCTTCCTGCAATCCTGATACTGAACACCCGGTTATAATAAGCAGACAAAGCCCTGATAATAAAAATTTCATTTTTTCACTTCACTGGATTTTTTGAAAATACCGAATGAAATAATTATTAGACCTATATTGAATGGCCCCCAACTAAAAGTCGGTAGCCCTATCGCTCAGCGTAGCGAGCTGGAATGCCTGCCACTCACCAAACTCTATCCAATAGCCGCCGTACACAGGGCCAGCAAACTACCCGGAGCCAAACCCAGAAACAGAATGCCCAGACCATTGGCGGACAACACCACTTTCATATCGGTACTGGTTTCAATAGGGTTCGTGTCTTCCGCCTTGTCAAAGTACATGAGCTTGATGATGCGCAGGTAATAAAAGGCACCAATGATTGAAAATATTACCGCGACCACGGCGAGCCATGCCAACCCGGCACCGATGACGGCTTGCAGTACGGCAAGTTTTGCGTAAAAACCCAATGCGGGTGGCACACCGGCCATGGAAAACATCAGGATCATCATAATAAAGGCAAACCACGGACTGCGATCATTCAGGCCTTTGAAGTCATCCAGTTTGTCAGCTTCAAAGCCGGAACGGCTTAACAGAATAATAACGCCAAAGCCACCCATACCCATTAATGCATAAACAATGACGTAGAACATCGAAGCCGAATAACCGGCCTGGGTACCTGCCAGTATGCCTAACAGCAAAAAGCCAACATGAGAGATTGTCGAGTAGGCCAGCATACGTTTGATGTTTGTCTGAGCAATGGCAATGACATTGCCCACAAGCATGGACAATACCGCCATGATAATCAAAATATCCCGCCACTGTGCATGCAGATCACCCAACCCTTCAACCAGCAGGCGCATGATCATGGCGAAGGCGGCAATTTTGGGTGCCGTGCTGATAAACAGAGTGACGGCGGTGGGTGCGCCGTGATAAACGTCAGGCATCCACATATGAAACGGCACTGCACCAAGTTTGAAAGCCATGCCGACAATCACCAGCACCAGCCCAAGTCCCAGCACCATCTGTTTTGAATCTTCCAGCCCAATAATGGCGGTATGTACGCCACCAATATCCAGCGTGCCGGTAATGCCGTAAATCAATGACATACCGTATAACAACATGCCGGACGCCAGCGCACCCAGAACAAAGTATTTCATTGCTGCTTCGGTGGCCTTCGAGGAGTCCCGCTGGAATGCCACCATGGCGTACAGTGACAATGACAATAGTTCGAGACCCAGGTAGATGGTCAGCATGCTGTGTGCGGAAATCAGTACCATCATGCCCAACACGGCAAACAGTCCGAGAACGAAATATTCGCCTTTGAAAATGTTTCGGGCCAGCAGGTAGTCACGGGAATAAATAAAAGCAACCGCTGTCACCAGATAGACAAAGACTTTTAAGACATCGCCCATGGTGTCACTGACGAATGAGCCGTCAAAGGTGTAGACCGGTTCAGGTGTATGCATGGCCACGGTGAGCGCAGCAGTGACACCCAGTGTTGCCAGTGACAGCAGATAGGTGAATACGCGGTTTTTATCGCTGATAAACAAGTCTGCAAGCAAAATAATGCACGCCATGGTCAGCAGGAACATCTCCGGCAAAGCGGGCATTAAATCAGGCATTTGAAAATTATTTGGCATGGTTATTATAAGTTCGGTAACTTCGACGTTGTAATTTGCTGTACAAGATGATCAACAGTAGCGTGCATAACATCCAGTAGAGGTGCGGGCCAGAGACCCAGTATCAGGACCGCCACGGCAAGCGTGCCGAGGATGAAAAATTCCCGGTTGTTCAAATCTTTAAGGGCAGCAACTTTTTCGTTGGCCACTTCACCAAAGATGACTCGCTTGACCATCCACAGTGTGTAGGCAGCACCAAATATCAGTGTGGTGGCAGCCAGGAATGCAATCCAGAAATTCGCTTTGAAGGCGCTCAGAATAACCAGGAACTCACCCACGAAACCGGATGTGCCTGGCAGGCCTGCATTGGCCATGGCGAAGAACACCATGAATCCGGCAAAAACGGGCATGGTATTGGCCACACCGCCGTAATCGCTGATTAAACGACTGTGCATGCGGTCATACATCACACCGATACACAGGAACATGGCTCCCGAAATAAAGCCGTGCGAGATCATTTGTACGAGAGCACCTTCGATACCCATGGCGGCACCCTGCACACTGCCTGTGTTTTCGGCGATCATATAAACGACAAAGAAGCCCAGAGTGACAAAACCCATATGCGAAATCGATGAATAGGCAATGAGCTTTTTCATATCTTTTTGCACCAGTGCGACAAAGGCAATATAGACAATGGCAATGAGTGACAAGGTAATCATCAACCAGTCCAGGTTTTGCGCCGCATCCGGAGTAATGGGCATGCTGAAACGGACAAAACCGTAGGTACCCATTTTCAACATAATCGCGGCAAGGATCACCGAGCCACCGGTAGGCGCTTCAACGTGGGCATCCGGTAACCATGTGTGTACTGGCCACATGGGAACCTTGACGGCAAAAGCCAGCAGGAAGGCGAGAAAGATGAGTATTTGCTCGGTCATTCCCAGTTTGATGCCATGGAAATCAAGAATACCGAAAGTGCCTGATTGTGTGTACATGTAAATCAGTGCCACCAGCATGAATACCGAGCCGAGGAAGGTATACAAGAAGAACTTGATGGTGGCGTAAACACGCCGCTCGCCACCCCAGATGCCGATAATCAGAAACATCGGTATCAGCATGGCTTCCCAGAACACATAAAACAAAATCGAGTCCAGTGCGGCAAAGACCCCGATCATCAAACCATCCATGATCAGGAAAGCAGCCATATATTGCGCCGTTTTATGCTTGATGTTGTCCCAGCCCGCAATCACAACCAGTATGCTGGTAAAGGCTGTCAGCAGGATCAGCGGCATGGAGATGCCGTCAACACCGAGGTGGTAGTTGATATTAAAGGCGGAAATCCAGGGCGTATTTTCAACGAACTGCATCTGGTGTGTCGCCAGATCAAAGCTGGTGTACAACGGAATCGTTAACAAAAAGGTTATCACTGCTGCGGCAAGCGCAATGATTTTTGCCATTCCTGCCTGCTCTTCCTTGCTGGCAAACAGCACTAACACGCCCCCTAGAATGGGCGTCCAAATCACTAAACTCAAAAGGGGCAGATCAGCCAACATGCAAAATAACCTTTATTCTACTTACGTATTTTTTATAAATGTGTTGCGTATTTTTCGCGTTAACAGCTAGCCGAATGAAACCCAGCTCACCATCACAACCAGTCCGATAATCATTACAAAAGCATAGTGGTACAAATAACCGGTTTGTGAAAAACGGACTTTGCTCGACAACCAGCCCACACTTTTCGCGGTGCCATTAACCATTAAACCATCAATCAGTTTGACATCGCCGATATTCCACAGGAACCGGCCCAGACCACGCGAGCCACCTGCAAAGAAGGTGTCATTAAAGTCATCACAACCATATTTTTTATCGAGTATGGTGTAGATCAGTGAACATTTTTCCTTGATCATCGCGGGAATATCCGGGCGCTTCAAATAGAAGAAAGCGGCGGTGCCCACACCCGCCAGTGCCAGCCAGAAGGGCAAGGTCATCATGCCATGTAACATGAAGCCACCCACTCCGGTGTATATTTCACCCACTTTGGCCAGCACATCGTGTTCAGGTTTCACATGGATGGCATCTGCAAACAGATCACCAAACAGCATAGGCTCGATATAAAACGCACCGATCAGTACCGACGGGATGGCCAGCAGTATTAATGGCACGGTGACCACTTTGGGACTTTCATGCAAGTGTTCTTTTGTATGCTGATCCATGCGCTCTTCGCCATGGAAGACCAGAAAGAACATGCGGAAACTGTAAAAAGCAGTAATAAACACACCCGCGACGACGGCAAAATAAGCAAAACCTGCGCCCGGAATATCAGAAGCACGTACGGCCTCGATAATCGCATCTTTTGAAAAGAAACCCGCAAAACCCGGAAAGCCGATCAATGCCAGCGAACCAATTAACATACAGATGTAGGTGATCGGCATGTATTTTCGGAGGCCGCCCATTTCCCGGATATCCTGCTTATGGTGCATGGCCATAATAACCGAACCTGCACCCAGGAATAACAAGGCCTTGAAGGCGGCATGTGTCATCAGGTGGAATACGCCTGCCGCATAGGCAGAGACACCCAGTGCCACCGTCATGTAACCCAGTTGCGACAGGGTTGAATAAGCGATGACCCGCTTGATGTCATTTTGAATAATACCTAACAGGCCCATAAACAAAGCAGTGATTGCGCCGATCACCAGCACAAAGCTCAATGCCGTTTCAGACAGTTCAAACATCGGTGACATGCGCGCCACCATGAAGATACCGGCGGTGACCATTGTGGCAGCATGAATCAATGCCGAAATCGGGGTCGGGCCTTCCATGGAATCCGGCAACCACACATGCAGGGGTACCTGGGCGGATTTACCCATGGCACCAATGAACAGCAGAATGCAGATCATCGTCAAAACCGACCATTCAACACCCGGTATTATTTCAACCGTTAATCCAGCCATTGAGGGTGCTGCCGCAAAGACATCGGCATAATCCAGGCTGTTGAAATACATCAAAATGGCGGCGATACCCAGCAGGAAACCAAAGTCCCCTACCCGGTTTACCAGAAAGGCTTTCAGGTTTGCATAAATTGCCGTCTCGCGTTTGAACCAGAAACCAATGAGCAGGTAAGACACCAGCCCCACGGCTTCCCAGCCGAAAAACAATTGCATGAAGTTGTTCGCCATGACCAGCATCAACATGGAGAACGTAAAGAGAGAAATATAACTGAAGAAACGCTGATAACCCTCGTCGTCACGCATATAACCAATGGTATAAATATGCACCATTAATGAGACAAACGTAACAACCACCAGCATTACGGCGGTCAGTGAATCAATCAGGAAGCCCACTTCAAACTGTATGCCGTCACTGACTGCCCAGGTGTAAACCGTGCCATTAAATACTGCCGCGCCTTCAACGATAACATCGTTGAACACAAATACTGACAGTGCAAAAGAAATAGCAACGCCAATCGTCGTGACCCAATGCGCACCTGCGCGACCAATTTTTTTCCCGAAAAGCCCGGCGATGATGGCACCCACCAGTGGTGCCAGAGCCAGGGTTAAATACAGGTTTTCCATTCTCGATAAACTCCGCGTTAACCCTTCAGGGAATCCAGTTCTTCAACATTGATGGTACGACGGTTTCTGAACAGCACAACCAGAATCGCCAGACCAATGGCGGCTTCTGCTGCTGCCACCGTCAAGATAAAGAAAACAAAAACTTGCCCGGCAATGTCACCGAGATAATGCGAAAAGGCGACAAAGTTCATATTGACCGCCAATAACATGAGTTCGATTGCCATCAATATAATGATGACATTTTTCCGATTCAAAAATATACCGGCGATACTGATGCAAAACAGAATCGCACCCAGAATCAAAAAATGTGAAATTGAAATCATGCTCTCTCCGGAGACTGTTGGTTAACTAATTTGTCAATATCAGACTAAACGCCACATTTTCAGCGTTCGCCTGAATTTTTCGGTATCTCTTTCCGGTCTGTATATTCTATATTATCCAGACTGACTTTTATCGTATGTTCAGTTTCAATGCCATTTGTAATGCTTTTCATTTTAAAAACGATAACCTGTCTTTCTCTTCCGGAAGCGGGCACATACTCCCAACCTGAAAAATGCCATTCATCGGCTTGCTTTGTTACATATAATCGTTGCTCCGGGTATTCGCCAAACTCTGAAACTGCGATGTAAACCACTTCGCCTGGACATTTACCAGCATCACATTCACCCAACTCCTTCAATTTTAGCAAACGAGCAAAAAGTGTCGGTTTTATATTTTTTGTTTCTGACATCAATTGAAAGTTATTAGCAAAAAACACTAATTCACTATCATGAGAGACATCTTTATTTGCACACGATGCTAATAAAAGTGCAAAAAACAGTACAAGCAATATTCTCACGCTTACCTCTGGGAGGATATATACAGGTAATTTATCTACGTTACTTTTGTTCCTTTTTCCTTATATTAATAAAAGAGCTAAAGCATTCAGTTATTCATCTTTGTTGCCGGAAGCCATTTTCACTAACCGTACCCGGTCTTTGCTGCGCACATTGACCTGATCTTCCGGTGTCATGGTCTGCTTTTTGCGACGACGACGCAGGGTCAAAGATATTGCGGCAATAATGGCAACTACCAGAATGACCGCAGCAAGTTCAAACGGATACAGGTAAACCGTATATAAAACCCGACCGATCTCTTTTGTATTACTGTAATCCGCCGCGTGAGGTTCCGGCTTTGGCATGGCCTCCAGGCCAAAGTGCTCGGGCCCGACGATCAGCGCCAACTGGGCCACCAGTACAATGGCAACACCCAGGCCAAAAGGCAGGTAACGGGTAAAGCCTTCCCGCAATACCGCGAGATTAATGTCCAGCATCATCACCACAAACAGGAACAGCACCATAACCGCGCCGACATAGACAAGGATCAGGGTCAGTGCGAGAAACTCTGCTTCCAGCAATATCCAGAGACCGGCGCTGGTAAAAAAGGCCAGCACCAAGGCCAATGCGCAAAACACCGGGTTGCGTAGCGAGACCACCAGCACGGCGGAGCCCACCAGTATCGCGGAAAAAATATAAAAAGTAATCGACTCTAAGCCCATATTATTTTCTTGCTTTTAATTTATTTAAAAGAATTCGTTCAACAGAATTCATTAGCGAAACGGGGCATCAGCCGCCCGGTCTGCTGCTATTTGTTTTTCCATTTTGTCGCCAACGGCCAGCAGCTTTTCCTTGGTCATGTACAGGTCATCTCTGTTTTCGCCATGGTATTCAAAGTGTCGCGTTTCAACGATGGCATCTACCGGACAGGATTCTTCGCAAAAACCACAAAATATGCATTTTGTCAGATCAATGTCATAGCGCGTAGTACGGCGGGTACCATCGTCCCGCTCTTCCAGATCAATGGTGATGGCCAGTGCCGGACATACAGCTTCACACAGTTTGCAGGCAATGCAACGTTCTTCACCATTTGGATAGCGGCGCTGTGCATGCAGCCCGCGGAAACGTGGTGACATGGGCGTTTTTTCTTCCGGGTACTGCACTGTAATTTTTTTACGGAAAAAATATTTTCCCGTCAGCACCAGCCCCCGGAAAAGCTCGACAAGGATGAGGCTTTTAAAATAATTTGTTATCGCAGTCATTAACGATGTGTCCCGTCAGCAAACATAAAAAATAGTTTATTCATTCAATTATTTAACCAAAGCACCTGATCAACTTAACCCGCTTTAACAAAATCATTGTTAGTTAAACCAGGGTCCAATCTTCCAGACGACCATTGCAGCGGCAACAAGCAACCAGACAATGGTAATCGGAATGAATATTTTCCACCCCAGGCGCATGATCTGGTCATAACGATAACGCGGAAACGTCGCGCGAAACCATAAAAACAAAAACAGGAAAAACGATGTCTTTGCCAACAACCAATGTATGCCATCACCCAGCAACAAAGCCAATACACCCTCACCTTCCAGCAGACTGGCGGGCAATACACCGTGCAAAGGTGATAACCAGCCACCCAGAAACATGAGAGCGGTCAGCAGCGCAATCAGGATCATGTTCGCGTATTCCGCGAGGAAGAAGATGGAGAACGTCATGCTGGAATATTCAACATGGAAACCAGCAACAATTTCTGACTCACCTTCGGCCACGTCAAACGGTGCCCGGTTTGTTTCCGCTACACCCGCAATAAAATAAACAATGAATAACGGTAACAACGGAATCATGTACCAATTGATAATACCCAGACTGCCGCGCTGGGCTTCCACAATCTCACCCAGATTAAGACTGCCTGCGGCAACCAATACACCCACCAGCGCAAAACCCATGGCAATTTCATAGGACACGATTTGTGCTGCGGAACGCAAGGCACCCAAAAATGCGTATTTCGAGTTTGATGCCCAGCCCGCAATGATCACGCCGTAAACGCCCAGTGACGTCATCGCCAGAATATACAGCAGGCTGGCGTCAACATTGGAGATCACCAGACCATCGTCAAACGGAACAACAGCCCATGCAGCCAGTGCCGGTGCCAAAGTCAAAATAGGGCCGGAAATAAACAGAAAACGATTGGCCTTTGCCGGGAAAATCGTCTCTTTGAACATCAGTTTCACAGCATCGGCAATGGGCTGCAACAAGCCTCTGGGACCAACCCGGTTAGGGCCGATACGCACCTGCATGTAACCAATGACTTTACGTTCAGCCAGTGTCAAATAGGCAACAGCCCCCATCAACGGCAGCACCAGTACCAGAATTTTTCCGACGATGATAATCAGCGTCACAAGACCGGCGGGTAAAAAATCCAGCGCTGATTCAATGGCTTCAATCATTCACTTTTCTCATACTTGATATTTTCATTATTTTTAATCTGTGTTGTCGGAGCCTGTCAATCAGACCCGGGACAACGTCACCTCGCCTGTCGTGGAACCGTGCGATAAATACGACGGTACCAGGACGCCATCATCAGGTACACGCTCGTCAATCACCACGGGCAATGTCAGTTCTATATCATTTTTCTTTGCCATTGCCTGCTCACCTTCAGCAAGCCCGGCATGTGCCGCAACGTTCTGGTTAACACGAATGGCGAACTGATGTTTTTGCGCAACATCCTGCAAGCTGCTCGCCCGGCGCACCAGACAATCGCCCGCATATATTGGCCGGTCAACGATGCTTTCAAAGCCTTGCGCATCAATCACCAGCGATGCCGGACAGTTCCAGGGCATATCATTATTTAACGGCGTATTGGCCGTTAGCGCCTGCACTTCGTCCAGTATTTCCCGGCTGGTCACATAATCAAAACCGGCACATTCAAACAAGTTACCCAGAACACGCAACACCTTCCAGCCGGGGCGTGTTTCACCCAAGGGTGCAACGGCACCTTCAAAACTCTGCCAACGCCCTTCAGCATTCACAAAGGTACCGGAGGTTTCAGAAAACGGTGCAACAGGTAATAACACATCGGCATATTCTTTGACCTGCGCATTGCAAAACGCGCTCATCGACACAACAAATTGTGCCTGTTTCAATGCTTCGGTGGCGGCTGCCGATGCTGCACAATCCAGCTCGGCTTCCACGCCTAACAAAATATAGCCTGCCAGTTTGTCGGCAAACATATCGGTGACTGATTTTCCTTTCAGTGCTGAGGCATCACCCGCCGGACCCCGGTGTGGCACCGCACCAGACAAAGCAGCACCAGCGCTGTTACTGCCGTTCGATAAATAACATAACTTACTGGATGACAACACGGCAATTTGGTTGGCAATTGCGCGGAGGCTTGCAAAACGCGGGTGCGCGAAGGCATCCAACCCTAAAATCACCGAAGCATTATTGGCTTCATTTAATTCGCGGGCGATTTTTTCGTGCGTATTATCAACAGTAATATTAATGACCAGCGCAACAAGACCTGTGGGCAATGTGATGTTTGATGCGGCCGCCAGGGCTTTAAGAATCCCCCCCAGTTCCTGCAATAATTTTGCCGGACTGACAATCTTTTTTGCCGCCAGAGAAAAATTAAAATCATAATCCATCGGATTGACGGCCATGATGCGCGCACCGGCAAGTGCCGCTTTACGAATTCTGTGTCCGGCAATGGGCTGATCATGGCGGGCGTTACAACCCACCAGCAAAACAGCATCATTGTTTTCCAGATCCACTATTGATTGTCCCAGCCAGGGGAAAACCGGTTCGTCATTTTGATCGGTAAAGTCAATCTGCCCAATGCGGTGATCAACGTTACCTGAGCCCACACTGCGCATCATTTTTTGCAGCAGAAATAATTCTTCGACGGTCATGTTTGGCGATGCTATGGCACCCAGCTGTTCCCCACCCTGCTCGCTAAGGAGTTTACTAATACCACCCACTGCTTTTTGCAATGCCGTATCCCAGTCAACTTCCTGCCATTGCCCATCAGTTTTCACCATCGGCACAGTGAGACGTTCATCGCTATTCAGACCCTCATAACTGAAACGATCACGATCTGCCAGCCAGGTTTCATTAATTTCTTCGTTTTCTTTGGGTACAACCCGTACAACCTGATCGCGGAAAGTATGCAGTAGAATATTCGAGCCCATACAATCATGCGGCGCAATGCTTTTATGCTGCACCATTTCCCAGGCGCGCGCCGTAAAGCGGGAAGGCTTTGCCGTTAGTGCGCCTACAGGACAAAGATCAATCACATTGCCGGACATTTCTGAACTCAGGCTCAACTGCACATAAGTGCCAATTTCCATGTGCTCGCCACGCCCGGTGGCACCCAATTCTTTTATGCCTGCAACTTCTTCACCAAAACGTACGCAACGTGTGCAATGAATGCAGCGTGTCATATCACCCGAAATCAACGGACCAAAGTTTTTATTTTCAACAACCCGTTTTTGCTCGGAATAAATCGAAACATCACTGCCATAACCCATGGCAATATCCTGCAACTCACACTCACCACCTTGATCACAAATGGGACAATCCAGCGGATGATTGATTAACAAAAACTCCATGACGCTTTTTTGCGCTTCGATAGCCTTTTCGGAACGGGTGCTGATTTTCATGCCATCCGTTACTGGTGTTGCACAGGCTGGCAATGCCTTGCCCACCTTTTCCACATCGATCAGGCACATACGGCAATTGGCGGCAATGGACAGTTTTTTGTGATAGCAGAATCGCGGAATATAAATACCCGCATCATCAGCCGCCTCGATCACCATCGCGCCTTCTGTGACTTCCAGTTGTTTGCCGTCTATTTCGATGTTAACCATCGTTTATTTGCACCGTTTAAATATCATATTCATGTGTACCTGCTCTTTATTGTGACACCGAGAGTCATTCGTCGTTATTTACGCACTGTCTGCACCCACCATGCAGGCTTTGTGATCAATATGGTATTGAAACTCATCTCTGAATTTTTTCACAAAACTGCTCACCGGCATTGCCGCAGCATCGCCCAATGCACAAATAGTACGACCTTGAATTTTGTCTGCCACATCCAGCAACAAGTCCAGATCTTCCTGTTTTCCCTGACCATGTTCAATACGGTGTACCACCCGTGACAACCAGCCGGTTCCCTCGCGACAAGGTGTACACTGGCCACAGGACTCCTCGTAGTAAAAATGCGAGATGCGGCTCAGTGCGCGCACCATGCAGGTGGTCTCATCCATAATAATGACTGAGCCTGCACCCAGCATTGAACCTGCTTTGGCAATGGAATCATAATCCATGGTGACATCCATCATTTCTTCAGCCGTTAATACCGGTGTTGATGAACCACCGGGAATCACTGCCTTGAGTGTATTGCCACCACGTACGCCACCGGCCATTTCCAGCAATTCTGGAAAAGGTGTCCCCATGGGGACTTCAAAATTTCCGGGTTTATTCACATGTCCGCTGACACTAAAGAGCTTTGAGCCACCATTATTGGGTTTGCCAATATCGAGAAACCATTGCCCGCCATTTTTCAGAATCAATGGCACGGAAGCCAGTGTTTCGGTGTTATTGATTGTGGTTGGTCTGCCATACAGGCCAAAACTTGCCGGAAATGGTGGTTTGAACCGGGGCTGCCCTTTTTTGCCTTCAATGGATTCCAGCAGAGCAGTCTCTTCACCGCAGATATATGCGCCACCACCCAGATGTGTATGCAAATCAAAATCCACACCGGAACCCATGATGTTTTTGCCCAGCAAGCCCATTGCATAGGCATCATCAACGGCCTGCTGGAAGCGTTCATACGGCTCCCAGAATTCACCACGAATATAATTATAACCGGCTGTTGCGCCAATGCTGTAAGCCGCAATAGCCATGCCTTCCACTAACGCATGAGGATTAAAGCGCAGGATATCCCGGTCTTTACAGGTTCCCGGTTCACCTTCGTCAGAATTACAGACGATATATTTTTGACCCGGCGTATTGCGTGGCATGAAACTCCATTTCAGGCCGGTGGGAAAACCCGCGCCACCACGACCGCGCAAAGCGGACGTTTTTAATTCCGCAATAATATCTTCCGGCGAGGTTTTCTCTGCCAGAATTTTTTTCCACACGTCATAACCGCCCTCACTCTGATAGACCCCTAGAGTCCAGGGTTTGTCCAGGTGGAGGTTTTTAAAACAGACTTCATTGGCCATTACATTCAGTTTCCCGGCTAATCCAAGCCATCCAGAATTTTATCAATCGTTTCAGGTGTCAGGTTTTCAAAATATTGCCTGTCAATCTGCAACATGGGGGCGCCGACACAGGCTCCCAGACATTCAACTTCTTTTAAAGTAATACGACCATCCGCCGTGGTCTCACCCAGGCCAATACCCAATCGTTTTTTGAAGTGGGCAACAACATCATCTGAGCCGCACAGCATGCAGGAAATATTCGTACAGACGCAGATTTTGTGTTTGCCAACCGGCGTCAGCTCATACATGGAATAAAACGTCGCGACTTCATAAGCCGAGACGCGCGGCATGTCGAGATAGTCTGCCACGGCATCCATTAGTTCCGTAGTGAGATAGCCACCATTGGCTTCCTGGGCAATGCGCAATGCAGCCATCACCGCAGACTGTTTTTGTTCCCCTGGGTATTTTGCCACCCATTTATCAATTTCAGCGAGAGACTCTGTAGAAAGCACATTGTCACCTTGATTCATTACAGCTGCCATTAGCGATCCACCTCACCAAATACAATATCCTGTGTACCGATAATCGCCACCACATCTGCCAGCATATGGCCCTGGGTCATTTCATTCAGTGAGGAAATATGCGCAAAACCCGGCGCACGAATTTTCAGACGATACGGTTTGTTTGAACCGTCTGAAACCAGATACACACCAAACTCACCTTTGGGATGCTCCACTGCGCTGTACACTTCACCTTCAGGCAAGGCATAGCCTTCGGTAAATAACTTGAAATGGTGAATTAATGATTCCATATCGCCTTTCATGTGTTCCCGATCAGGCGGTGTTAATTTATGATTATCCAGCATGACCGGGCCAGGGTTTTCTCGCAGCCATTTGATGCATTGTTTAATAATATTATTTGACTGGCGCATTTCTTCAACACGCACCAGATAGCGGTCATAACTGTCACCTGTAAGACCCACCGGAATATCAAAATCCAGTTTATCGTAAACGGCATAGGGTTGTTTTTTACGCAGATCCCACTCGATACCGGAGCCGCGTAACATGGGCCCGGTAAACCCAAGTTGCAGAGCACGTTCAGGACTCACCACACCAATATCCACTGTACGCTGTTTCCAGATACGGTTATCGGTTAACAGGGTTTCATATTCATCGACACACTTGGGAAACCGCTGAACAAAGTCTTCGACAAAATCCAGCAGACTGCCCTGACGATTGCTGTTCTTGACATCAACTTCTTTTTGACTGTGCCATTTGGATGCCTCGTATTGCGGCATGCTGCCCGGCAGATCACGGTACACGCCGCCGGGACGATAATACGCAGCATGCATGCGCGCTCCGGATACTGCCTCATACATATCCATCAAGTCTTCACGTTCACGGAAGGCATAGAGGAAAATAGTCATCGCGCCAATATCCAGCGCATGCGCGCCCAACCACATCAAGTGATTCAGAATACGTGTGATTTCATCAAACATGACACGAATGTATTGCGCACGTTCCGGTGCTTCAACACCCAGCATTTTTTCCAGCGCCAGCACATAACCATGCTCGTTGCACATCATAGAAACGTAATCGAGCCGATCCATGTAGGGAATGCTTTGATTATAAGGCTTGGACTCCGCCAGCTTTTCGGTGGCGCGATGTAACAGACCGATATGCGGATCAGCACGTTCAATGGTTTCACCATCCATTTCCAGCACCAGACGTAACACGCCATGCGCCGATGGATGTTGCGGTCCAAAATTCAGGGTGTAATTTTTAATTTCAGGCATTGTGGCTGCCACCTTGATTACCTGTCAGGTGGTCTGCCTGATCTTCGCGGATCACTTTGGGCACCAGGGTGCGCGGTGTGATACTGACGGGCTCATAAACAACACGGCGTTTTTCTGCGTCATAACGCATTTCAACATTACCGATCAACGGGAAATCTTTACGGAAAGGGTGACCAATAAAACCATAATCTGTCAACAGACGCCGCAAATCCGGATGGCCTGTAAACATAACACCGTAAAGATCAAACGCTTCACGCTCAAACCAATCAGCGCCTGTCCAGATGGGCACAACGGAGTCTACGATGGGTTCATCTTCATTCAAATAAACCTTGAGGCGCAAACGGACATTATGTGTAATGGACAGCAAGTGATACACCACAGCAAAGCGACGCTCATTGCCACCAATGCCAGGGACAAGCTCACGATCATCAACACCACGGCTAAAACCACTACCCGTTGCACCCGTGGTCTCCCACTCAGCCTGGCCAAAGGTCAGATAATCCACAGCACAAAGATCCGAAAGCTGCGTAAAGGCAAAATCCGTTTCATCGCGCAAGGCCGTGCATGTCGCCAGAACATCTTTGGCGGCAATTTCAGCGGTCGCTTCAGAAAAAGCAACACCCACAGAAATCGCTCGACCAAAACGGTCTTGCAGGCACGCAACAAGTTTGTCCACAGCATCACTCATCAGCAAAAATATCCCTCACCCTCTCCACTTCTCTGACTTTCACAAACACGCATTTCTTACTGCGCACATCCCGTCCCGCTCCGGCCATCCGGCCAGAAGCATCAACGGGCAATGGTGTTTGTGCGTTTTATTTTATTTTGTAATTGTATGATGCCGTACAACAATGCTTCCGCTGTGGGCGGACAACCCGGCACATAAATATCCACCGGTACAATGCGATCACAACCCCGCACCACCGAATAGGAATAATGATAATAACCTCCACCATTGGCACAGGAGCCCATGGAAATAACCCAGCGCGGCTCCGACATCTGGTCGTACACTTTGCGTAGCGCCGGTGCCATTTTATTCACCAGCGTACCGGCGACAATCATCACATCGGATTGCCGGGGACTGGGGCGGAAAATAATACCAAAACGGTCAAGGTCATACCGCGCAGCACCCGCGTGCATCATCTCCACCGCACAACATGCCAGACCAAAAGTCATCGGCCATAACGAGCCTGTGCGCGCCCAGTTGATGAGTTTGTCGGCAGAGGTCGTAACAACCCCTTTTTCAAGTACGCCTTCTAATCCCATTCCATAGCCCCTCTTTTCCATTCGTAGGCAAAACCCACGACCAGAATCGCCAGGAAGACAAACATCACCCAGAAACCGTACACACCCAGCTCTTCCAGCACCACGGCCCAGGGGAACATGAAGGCAATTTCCAGATCGAAGATAATGAACAGAATCGCCACGAGATAAAAACGCACATCAAACTTCATGCGCGAATCCTCGAAAGCTTCGAAACCACATTCATAAGGTGATAACTTGGCATCATCAGGTCGCTGTGGCCCCAGCATATACGCCATGGCAATCGGCGCAATGCCAAAAATCAACCCCAGCAACAAGAACACCAATATTGGTACATAATTTTCAAGCATGAAGATTCGAATCCCGCCCGCAGAATATTATTATTTTTGTAGTTATGTTTATGTTGTCGTTAACCACCACGCAAACCCTCGCCCGTTTCTGTAAAAAGACATACCTTCTAACGATAAAAAAGATACCTCAAACGATCCGGCACAAATCGTTTACGCGAACCACCGAGTCTAGGCTAGTTCAAAAGAGCTTGTCAAGGCTGGATGTTTTGGCAATAACCCATAGGAATCAATGTGTTATTTGCAACTGATATTGCACCAAAGTCGGGCAAACCCGAACACAGGCAGGGGGTTACCTGCCATAAAATGGTGCCGATGGCCGGAGTCGAACCGGCACGGCTTACGCCACTACCCCCTCAAGATAGCGTGTCTACCAATTCCACCACATCGGCAATGTCTTCGGCACGCATCTTTCACGCGCGCCAGTCTTATGGGTGCCGCTTACTGTGCATCGCACCTGGTTTGAATATGAGCTAAAAAACAACAATTATGGGCTTTCAGGAACGTCGCCAACCTCACCAGGTGAGGCTGATTCGGGTGCAACAGGGATAACCGGTGCATCGGTATTGTTATCAACAGCAGGTGGCCCATCCTGTGTCATCGGCACCGCAGAGCCCTGCTCCATCAGGCTGGTTGGCGCGTCCACTGTCCGAAACATATACGCCATGGACAGACTGGTCAGAAAAAAAACGGTGGCTAAAACCGCCGTGGTACGTGAAAGAAAGTTGCTCGCACCTTGTGCGCCAAATACCGAACCTGATGCACCACCCGCCGCACCCGCACCGAAAGCTGCACCTGCATCTGCCCCCTTTCCGTGCTGGATTAACACCAGGACAACAACGGCGATAGCCACTAGAATATGTACTGCCAATAATGCTGTTTGCATAATTTTTTTCTGCTCTATGTTCTTAAAATAAAAACCTTAAAATAAAAGATATCATGCGCTATCCTGCGAGGCGGCGGCCTGGAGCATTAACCTGCCCGACAAATTGCCAGAAAACCTTCGGCATCCAATGATGCCCCACCGATCAATCCACCATCAATGTCTGCCATGGCAAATAATTCAGCGGCATTATCAGGCTTCACACTGCCACCATAAAGAATTTGCAGCTTTTCTGCGACACCGGCATCTTTTTCTGCCACGCGCCGACGAATAAAGGCATGCACATCCTGCGCCTGTTGTGGTGAGGCAGTCTTACCAGTACCAATGGCCCAAACCGGTTCGTAAGCAATAATACCCGCAGCAATGGCAGCGATACCCACTTTATCAATAACAGCATCCAGCTGGCGTGCAACCACGGACTCTGTATTGCCTGCTTCGCGCTCTTCCAGCAGCTCACCAACACATAAAAGGGGAATCAGGCCTGCGGCCTGCGCTGCGCCATACTTTCGTGCGACCAGCTCATCGCTCTCGCCATACAGTGCGCGTCGCTCAGAATGCCCGACGATCACGTATTCACATTGCTGGTCCAGCAACATATCAGCAGAAATCTCACCGGTAAACGCCCCGGATTTTTCCTGGCTTAGATTTTGGCCGCCCCAGGAAACATGACTGTCGCTCAGCAAACTCGCGGCCTGTGGAATATAAATGGCCGGTGGACACACCACCACTTTGGCACTCATACCCTCTGCAACACCGGCCTTGATACCGTTCAGCAACTGCTGGTTAGCTTCCAACGAACCATTCATTTTCCAGTTACCCGCTACCAGTGTCTGACGCATACGTTTATTTCCTTTTTATATCACTTTTGCCACTACACCGCAGCGACGGACAGGCCGCTACAGCCGAAAATCAGGGCGCAAATGTTAACCGCACGACGGGCAAAAGACAATGGCAACCGATAGGACATTAATATCAAGGGGTTAAAGGCATAACCGTCAGGCTAAGCGCTACCCGGAAAGAGGGTGAGACTGGAGTATTACCGGTTTTTTGTTCGACTTTCTTTAGTACAGAGTAAAACGACAGGGTGGAAACCCTTACGATAAATGAAGATACGCCTCAAAAACCTGGACTCAATAAGCATTCATTGCTTAACGTAATAACAGTGAGGCGCGTCACCTATTTCTTTATCAGTGCGATAATCGCCTGCGGTATTCTGTTTAGTCCCGTTATCGTATCCACACAGCCCAGCTTCACCGCCTCACCCGGCATACCCCAAACCACGCTGCTTTTTTCATCCTGTGCGATTGTTGGCGCACCAGCCTCGTGCATTTCCTGCATGCCTTGCGCACCATCATTTCCCATGCCTGTCAAAATGACGGAAATCGCATTGGGGCCCACATTGTGTGCGACGGACCGAAACATGACATCCACAGATGGTTTATGCCGGTTCACTTCAGGACCATCATTCAGACGGCATATAAATCTTGCACCATCCCTTTCGACCAGCAAATGACGGTTACCCGGTGCAATATACACATGGCCGGTAACAATCTGCTGTCCATCGACCGCTTCACAAACGGTCATTGCTGATATGCCATTCATCCGTCGGGCAAACGGTCCACTAAAAGCCGCCGGAATATGCTGGGAAATAACCGTACCCGGTGTATCCGGTGGCAATTGCATTAAAACATCCTTGATCGCTTCTGTGCCTCCTGTAGAAGCACCAATCGCCAAAATACGATCCGTGGTTTTAAAATGTTTGCTGAACGCCTGTTTTTCCAGAACCGCATCAGCACTGTGACGCTCACTGGGCGTTAATTTGGCAACATTCAGGTCGAGCGTTTTCACCCTGGCTTTGGATGCAACACGCACTTTTTCAATAATTTCTTCCGTGTAATCTTCCAGGGTATGCGCTAAATCTGTTTTAGGTTTGGAAACAAAATCAATAGCGCCCAGCTCCAGCGCCTCCAGTGTAATATCAGCCCCTTTTTCTGTGAGTGATGAAACCATCACAACAGGCATAGGACGCAAACGCATCAGGTTTCTGAGAAAGGTAACACCATCCATACGTGGCATTTCCACATCCAGTGTTAATACATCAGGATTCAATGCCTTGATTTTATCTCGCGCCATAATCGGGTCATGGGCAACACCAATCACTTCGATATCAGGTGCGCTGTTCAACATTTCTGATAACATCTGGCGCACCAGTGCCGAGTCATCCACGATCAAGACTTTTATTTTATCCATTGATATTGAGTCCCGTTTTTACGTTCAACTTTTTAAATGCCCGCATTAAAATAATTCAATATCACCTGCTACTGGTGTTTCTTCAATTTCATGCATATAGGCTTCTTCGCGCTCTGTTACTGTACGGTTGTGTACGGCACGTAATTTTTTCATGCGTGCTGCGCCGGAGGATGGACAATACTGCACCTTGCGTGGATAGCGGTCACCCAGATCTTCAGCAATCAACTTCAGGCCTTCAAGTTGTAAATATTCCAATGCAAAATCAATATTCCGTTTTCCCACATCGGTCATGTGCGCCAGCACCTGTCCACCACCAAAAAGTTTGACTTCAAGGTTTTTCCGCCGGCCACCATTTTTTAATATCTCGTTAATCAATTGTTCCATGGCAAAGTTGCCATAACGCGCCGCACTGCCATCGGTAATATTCATATTTTTCGATGCAGGCAGCATAAAATGATTCATACCACCAATGCCTGAACAAGCGTCACGTACACAGGCAGAAATACATGAGCCCAGCACGGTGGTAATCATTTCATCAATCTTGGTGACATAAAGTTCACCAGGCAATATCTGTGCAGTGATTTGGTTGTTATTCTTATTCCAATAACGTTTAACATGTCCAAAACCACGCAAGGCGCGAGGTAAAGTCGGAGATTGGTTTGAACAGATAGCAGTCACAACAGGCCTCGCCAACATTCCATGTATAACGTCATGATATTATCAACATTCTTTCTGGTAGATGGTTTTACCGATCAATCGATAGCGATCAGTTTTCTGAAACATGGTTTCCGAATGCCCTAAAAATAAATGTCCGCCCTCATCAAGCAACCCGGCATAACGGTCAAATAACACCTGTTGTGTTGGCTTGTTAAAATAGATAACAACATTGCGACAGAAAATCAGATCAAAGGGTCCACTCATGGGCCAGTCATTCATCAGATTCAATTGCTTAAAAGTAATAATTTCTTGCAACTCCGGTGAAACACGCACTTTCCCCGCGTTATTGCCACTGCCTTTTTTTATCCATCGCTGCAAACGGTTTTTGGTCAAACCTTCCACACGTTGTTGTTCATAAACACCGTTACTGGCTTTTTCCAGCACCTTGGTATCCAGGTCAGTGGCCAGTATACGTGCATCCCACTTGTCATCACTTCCCAAAACTTCTTTTAACACCATGGCAATGGAATAAGGTTCTTCACCCGTAGAGCAACCTGCCGACCAGATACGCAAACGCCGCGGCAAATTATTTTTGAGTTTTTTTTCCAATAACGCCGGTAACAACGTTTTACCCAGAAATTCAAAATGATGATCTTCGCGAAAAAACGAGGTCAGATTGGTCGTGATAGCATTAACAAACTGCACCATTTCTTCTGATTCACCTTTTTCCAACAGGCTGCAATAATCCCGGAAACATGACAAACCCAACTCACGCAACCGACGGGAAAGCCGACCGTACACCAGGTCACGTTTATTTTCCGAGAGCATAATACCCGTGCGCTCCGCCACCAGGTCACGAATAAACCGGAAATCTGCGCCGGTAAAAGTAAACTCGCGCGCCTTTTCAGACCCCTGTTCAATCCCTTGATCAACGTCCCGCTCCATTACACTGTTCGCTGCCATTTCCAATGCCCCGTTTATAGTGGCCAGGTTATCAACCCTGACAATATACTGTCATGCACGCCATGCAAAACCCGGTGTTAAAATTCTTCCCATTCACTGCCACCGGTGTTTTTCGGAGCCGGGCGACGAGCGGGGGCAGGACTTGCGGCTGCAGGGCGTGCCGCATGTTGTGCAGATGGCGCTGAGCGGCGTGTATTTTCACCGGTCTTGAAAAAGCCGATCAAGTCATCCAGCGCAACCGCCTGATCGTTCATAGCCTCACTGGAAGCAGCGGCCTCCTCCACCAATGCCGCATTTTGCTGAGTCATTTCATCCATCTGAGTGACTGCCTTGTTAATCTGATCAATACCACTGGCCTGCTCCTGTCCCGCTGAAGCAATTTCGGCAATAATGTCACTGACTTTTTTCACTGAGCCCACAATTTCTTCCAGTGTGGCTCCAGACTGATCCACCAGTTTGCTGCCTTCGGTCACTTTTTCCACACTGTCGTTAATCAGTGATTTGATTTCCTTGGCTGCGGAAGCACTGCGTTGAGCGAGGTTGCGCACCTCGGCCGCCACCACTGCAAAGCCCCGCCCCTGTTCACCGGCACGGGCGGCTTCTACGGCGGCATTCAATGCCAGCAGATTGGTCTGGAAAGCAATCTCGTCAATAACACCAATAATATCGGCAATTTTTTTGCTCGATTGATTGATCTCAGCCATGGCGGTAATCGCTTTACCCACCACTTCTCCACCCTTGGTCGCTTCATCCCGTGCGCTGTTAGCCAGTTGATTGGCTTCGCGCGCATTGTCTGCATTTTGACGCACAGTGCCCGTCAGCTCTTCCATGCTGGAAGCTGTTTCTTCCAGTGACGAAGCCTGTTCCTCGGAACGCTGACTGAGATCCGCGGTTCCCTGTGAAATCTCATTGGCCGCCGAGGCAATGGTGCCACTGGCCGTACCAATCTCATTCACCATGCTAAGTAATTTATTCATGGTGGTATTCACCGCATCACGTAACTCGGCAAACTCGCCCTCGAATTCGCCATTCATGTTCTGGGTGAGATCGCCATCCGCAAGACCGGAAATCACCCGGCGGGTTTCCTGTACAGGTTCTACCACCGCGTCCATCAGTCGATTAATACCTTCGCCCAGATTTAGCAAAAAGCCTTCAAACTGCTCGGTAGCAATGCGTTTATCCAACTGGCCCGACACTGCATCGTCAATCAGGTTCTGAATCTGGCGTACAGCATCTTTCTGTTCAGTAACATCTTTCCATTCCACCATGTTACCCAGGTATTCTCCACCCGGTCCGATAATCATGGTTGCGTTCACCTCGAACTCCAGACCGGCCACTTTAATTTCGGCCTTGGCTGGCAACCGACCCGGATCACTCAGCAGCGCACGTTGGTGAGCAGGGTTTTTGTGGAAAGCATCAATATTACTGCCCACCAGTTTGTCCGCATCAAAACCAGGCCAAATCTGTCGCAACTCACTTTGGCGTGCACGCATCACACCCACTACTGCCGGGTTGCAATAGGTGATATTCAGGTCAGCATCGCAAATCATGAAATTGCTCTGGGCACCATCGACTGCCGATTTCAGGCGCGCCACCTCCCGCTCTTGCTCGACCTCAGCAGTGACATCCGTAGCATATTTAACGACTTTGAAGGGCTTGCCATTGAGATCAAAAATCGGATTGTAGGAAGCCTGTATCCAGATTTCCCTGCCACCTTTGCCCAGTCGTTTGTAGCGTGCCGATTCGTACTCACCCGCATTGAATTTTTCCCAAAACCGGGCATATTCCGGCGACTGCGCATACTCGGGGTCCACAAACATCCGGTGATGTTTGCCTTGAATCTCTTCCTGGCTATAGCCCACCGTGTTCAGAAAATTATCATTGGCCTGAATAATCGTGCCATCCATATTGAACTCGATGACCGCCTGGCTTTTGCTGATAGCCGCAATTTGTGCAGAATAATCCGCCTCCCTGTTCATGGACTCCGTCACATCGGTGGCATACTTCACCACTTTGAAAGGCTTGCCATCGAGACCGAAAATCGGATTATAGGAGGCCTCGATCCAGATCTCTTTACCACCCTTGCCCAGACGTTTATAACGTGCTGCCTGAAATTCACCGGCATTCAACTGTTCCCAAAACCTGGCGTATTCCGGTGACTGTACGTACCCGGGCTCCACAAATATGCTGTGATGCTTGCCCTGGATCTCTTCCAAACGATACCCCAAAGTATTCAGGAAGTTATCATTGGCCTGAATAACCGTACCATCCATGTTGAACTCAATCACCGCCTGGCTACGGCTGATGGCTTCGATTTGGCTGGCAAAATCTGCATTCACCGCCTCTTTTTGGCGTAAATCTGTAACATCCGACCACTCCAGTGCATTGCCAACATAATGGCCTTCAGCATCCATAATAGCCGTCACGTTCAGTGCAAACTTCAGGTCACCGATGGCGATATCCGTCTGGTAAGGCAAATTTGCGGGATCAGCAAGCAGTTTTCGCTGATGCGCCGGGGTTTTGTGAAACGTATCGATACAGGTACCAACGATTTTATCGACACTGAAACCCGGATAGACCGCCGCCAATGCCGCTTCATGTTTCTGCAATAAATTGACCGTCGATTCATTGGCATAGGTAATCACAAGATCCCGGTCAACCATCATCATGGCCGTCATTGCACCATCCACGGTACCTTGCAGGCGGGCAACAGCGGATTCTTTGGCGCGAAGTTCAGTCACGTCACTCCATTCCAATGCATTACCAACGTAATGGCCCTCAGCATCCATAATAGCCGTCACGTTCAGTGCAAACTTCAGGTCTCCGATGGCGATATCCGTCTGGTAAGGCAAATTTGCGGAATCAGCAAGCAGTTTTCGCTGATGCGCCGGGTTTTTGTGAAACGTATCGATACAGGTGCCAACGATTTTATCGACACTGAAACCCGGATAGACCGCCGCCAATGCCGCTTCATGTTTCTGCAATAAATTGACCGTCGATTCATTGGCATAGGTAATCACAAGATCCCGGTCAACCATCATCATGGCCGTCATTGCACCATCCACGGTACCTTGCAGACGTGCAACAGTAGATTCTTTGGCGCGTAGTTCAGTCACATCACTCCATTCCAGAGTTGTGCCAATATAATTACCTGCGGGGTCGGTTTGTGCCGTCACATTGAGTTCAAACTTAAGTGGCCCAACTTCAATGTCCGTTTGGTAAGGAAGATTCCTGGGGTCATCCAGCAATTTTCGTTGATGCGCCGGACTTTTATGAAAAATATCAATATTGATACCAATCAGATTATCTGCACTGAAACCGGCATATACATCCTGCAAAACTTTTTCATGTTTCTTAAGCAAGTCCACTGTTGCCTTATTGGCAAAAGTCACCACAAACTCCCGGTCAACCATCATAATCGGCGTCATTGTGTTATTAATGGCAGAACTCATTCGGCTTGCTTCCATGTCTTCCTGTATCTGTTCATTGACTACTTTTTTACTCGCTGCCATTGTCTTGTCCTCTTCTCCAGTATTGTCAGTTTGTCCCGCAGCCAACATAGTGGTTGCGACAGTTTTCAATGCCTCGTGCCAGGCGGCATGAACATCATCTGTCCATAATTCACCTGCAAATTCAGCCATCACATCCAACAAGGTTTCAGCCACCGCAGTGTAATGCTCTGGTCTCGCCCCATACTCGTGATGTTTGCTACCAAGATGAGCAAGCGCATTGGCTAATACCTCGGGCTTGCGCAGACTGTTGACCACCAGTTGCAGGGCTGCCAGTAATTTCTTTTCCTGATCAGCCACCGTCGTATTGTCAAACATGGGTTTGACATCGGGATAACGCTCAAACAACTCCGCATAAAAACGTTTCACCAACGCCTCGCCCTGTGGTGCCAGAGCCGTGAATGTTTTTTCCAAAAGAGCAACATCCAAACCTGAGGCGGTTTTTTTGCTGCGCGGTTTTTTTCGGCGCTCAACGGGCTTGCTTGTCACTATTTTAACGGGGGATGTGTCGCTATCCTGCATCCATGCCAGCGGGTCTGCGCCCATTTTTGCCTTTTTTCGCGAGGCCATTCTGTTTATCTCCAATAATTATCACTTGCAGAATTCAGATGTATCATGACTTACCAGCCATTCCAGCTTGAATGTGAAAACACATCCATCATCACCGTCATATAAACAGTGAACAGACTTTTTTTTACATGTCGAACCGGTACACGCCGGGCGATATCGCGTAACGGGAATTCACTGCTGTTAGTGCTTGTCACTAATTGCCGCTGCGCCGTATCAATACCTGCTTGTATGCTCATGCTTAATGCCACCTTTCTGTGGTGAGTTCCGTGGCCAGTTGACGATAATCATCTGCACCATGACTTACATTCTGATATTCAAAAATACTTTCACCATAGCTGGGGCTTTCTGCCAGCGCGACATTTTCCCGAATTGATGTTTTGGTCAGTTGCCCAGGAAAATGTTGCTGTAAACTCTCACGCACTTCACGCGCCAAACGGCGCTGCTGGTGATAACGGGTCATCACAATATGTTTGCCGATACTGCGCCCACAGGATTTTTCCACAAACTGCAACGTCGTCATAAAACTGGACAGACTTTGCAGCGCCAGAAAATCACTGGACACAGGGATCACCAGATCACTGGCAGCAAACAGGGCGTTGATACCCAACAGACCCGCAGATGGCGGACAATCAAAAATCACGGTATCGTAATCTGCTGCAACATTTTGCAAGGCATTTTTCAGGCGCATACCACGTTGTGTACCACCATCAACCAGATGTTCTACATTCGCCAGGCCAGGACCAGCAGGCACCACATCCAATTGGCCACCGTCTGTATCATCACGAGTCGAAACCACAAACTGGTTCACATCGCTTCCATTAAGCAAAACTTCATCCATACCTGGCAGATCTCTTTCTGAGACACCCAAGCCGATGCCCAGGTGACCTTGCGGGTCCAGGTCCAGTGCCAGCACCCGCTGGCCCAACAAAGCCAGCGCATGGGCAAGATTAATCGCTGTAGTGGTTTTACCCACGCCACCTTTTTGATTGATTACTGCAATCACTTTTGTCACGATCCTTTTTTATTTTCCAGTCCGTAATCCGTCAATGCCGGTCAGTTCACAATGATTACTGCACAATGTGTTCAACGGCCGACAATTCATCGGCATTCAGCAAACGATCAATATCCAGCATGATCACCATCACATCTTCCAGCGTCGCCAGACCTTTTACAAAATTCACATCCACCACACTGCCAAAATCCGGCGCGGCTTTAATCGCACCTTCCGGCACGTTGTAAACATCGGATACGGCATCCACCACCAGCCCCATAACCCGGTCTTTTCCACCATCGGGATTTTCCACCCGAAGTACAATCACCACCGTCATGGGGCCATATTCCACAGCCTCTAACTGGAAACGGCGACGCAAATCAATAATCGGCACAATGGTGCCACGCAAATTAATCACACCCCGAATGTATTCCGGAGTATTAGGAATCGGCGTTACAGAATCCCAGCCCTTGATCTCCTGCACACGCAGAATATCAACGCCATATTCTTCACCGGCAAGGATAAAAGTGAGAAACTGATCACCATCTGATTCCAGATCATGCTGTATCTCATGTGCTATATTTTGTGCCGCATCCATCAATCGACTCCTCTTGACTGATCAGGGTAAAACCATCCCTGCATTTCACCACTAAATTCTGTTTTCTCATGAAGAAGATCAGGCCGCCACAATCTGGTCAGCAGGGCAATGCCCATCTTCTCTTTCTCTGGAAAGACGCACAACGCCAGCCACATCCACAATCAGCGCCACGGTGCCATCACCTAAAATAGTGGCTCCAGACAGTCCTTCGACCCGGCGGAAATTGGTTTCCAGGCTTTTGATAACAACCTGCTGTTGTCCCAGTAATTCGTCAACCAGCAAACCGCCTTTTTTACTGTCACCTTCAACCACCACCAGCAAACCGTCATCCAGAGAACGCCGGTCCGGCTCAATACCAAAGACGTCATAAAGACGAATGATAGGCAGATAGTCAGAACGCAATTGGTAAACCTCGGCTTTACCTGCAATTTCGTTGACATTTTTTTGGTCCACCAGCAGGGACTCCACAATGGATACCAGCGGAATGATGTACGTGTTATCACCTACACGTACCAGTTGACCATCCAGAATGGCCAGAGTCAGCGGTAAACGAATCGTGAATGTTGAACCTTCACCCTTCACAGATTTCACATCAACACCACCACCCAATGCCATGATGTTACGTTTCACCACATCCATACCAACACCACGACCGGAAACATCGCTGACGACATCAGCCGTCGAAAAACCCGGTTCAAACAACAGCTCATAAACCTTCTCTTCCGGCAATTCTTCGTTTTCACCGACCAATCCACGCTCAATGGCCTTGGCCAGTATTTTTTCATAATTCAGCCCTGCACCATCATCACTTATTTCAATAATGATATTACCGCCCTGATGGTACGCATTCAGGTTAACGACTCCCGTCTCCGACTTGCCGGCAGCCTTGCGTGCTTCGGGAGTTTCAATGCCGTGATCAATAGAATTACGCACCAGATGAACCAGTGGATCACCAATTTTCTCCATCACCGTTTTATCCAGCTCAGTTTGTTCACCCGACATGGTAAGTTCAATTTTTTTATCCAGCTTGGCACTAAGATCATGTACCATTCGGGGAAAACGGTTAAATGCAAAACTGATAGGCAACATGCGAATACGCATCACACTTTCCTGTAACTCGCGTGTGTTACGCTCCAACTCGGCAAGACCATCATTAAGCCGTTCCACCCGGCTCATATCAAAATCTTCACCCAACTGGCTCAACATGGATTGTGTAATCACCAATTCACCCACCATGTTGATTAAATCATCCACTTTGTCGATACCAACACGGATGGATGATGACTCGGGAGACGCTGCTTTACGTGCGGGTTGCCGGCGATCCTCTTCTACACGGCGTTCAGGCGGTGGACTTGCCACCTGAAGATCCATTGGCTTGCTTTCGTCTGTGGCTTTCTCAGTTTCGTTGCTCCCATTGGCAACAATTTCTATATGACTATCGGCCAGGGGAAGAATTTCCAATTCACAATCATCTTCAACCCACTCAAATATTTCACTGATTTGTGATTTTTCAATGTCACCCTGAAGTGTAATATCCCAGCTCAGATAAGCTTCTTCCGGGTCCATATCAACCAGTGGCGGTAAATTTTCTGTATCCACCACTACTGTAAAATCACCCAGCCCGGCCAACTCCCGGAACATACGTACAACATCGTTACCCGTGCGTAGCATGCCAGGAAATGGTTTAAAAATTATTTGCCAGCCGGCATCCTGAGTGGCGGCTGAAGCCACTGCATTGTTATCCTCTGTTGAGGCCGTTTCACTTTCTTGTGTCGAGCCCAGCATTTTATCCAACCCGGCCTTGACCTGTTCAATATGCTCCTGATCAACCACCTCGCTATTTTGATCGGCACTGAGCATTTCACGAATACAATCCACCGAACTCAGAAATAGAACAATGGCATCCTGGGTAATATCGCGTTCACCATTACGTATCTCATCCAGCAGCGTTTCAACCACATGGGTAAAACTGGCAATATTACCTAAGCCGAAAGTGGCTGCGCCGCCTTTTATGGAATGTGCCGCACGAAATATATTATCAATAGCCTCAGCATCAGTGGCACCCGGATTCATATCCAGCAATACAGATTCCATGATGTCCAGACCTTCAAGGCTTTCTTCCACAAAGGTAACCTTGAACTGCTCCATATCGATGGACATAAGATTAACCTGTGACTTTTTTAATAGTGGCCAGCAACTGCTCTGGATTGAAAGGTTTTACAATCCAGCCTGTGGCACCCGCCGCTTTACCTTCCTGTTTTTTATTAAGACCTGCTTCCGTGGTCAACATCAAAATCGGCGTGAATTTAAAATTCGGTAAACTGCGCAATTCCTTTGCCAGCGTGATACCGTCCATGCGTGGCATATTAACGTCGGTCAGCACCAGGTCAAACTTCTGATTCTTTGCAACATCCAATGCTGCCTGGCCATCCACCGCTTCAGTCACTTGATGCCCTGCACCTTTGAGGGTAAAAGCCACCATTTGCCGCATGGATGCAGAATCGTCTACCGCCAAAATATTCGCCATCATTCACTCCTGAAATATTTTTCCCCTGACCGGATCAGGGCTCGTTACTGTTTCTTTACTGCTGTCTTTTAGTGTGATGAATCCATCACTGTCGGCAAACACAACATGTCAGATAAACCCAACAAAGCCGCAGATTGACATAACGGCTCAGAAGGAGCCTCCCACTGCACAATCTGTTTTCCGGTGTTGGCATCTTGAATAAAAGCACTCAGAACCTGCAAGGCAGCCGTATCGGCACGATCCACCTGACTGGCATTCAACATTATATTTTGTTTTTTCTTCAAGGCTCCGAGACAGCGCGCATGAAACTCAGCCACACTGGAAATATCCAGCACCTCGTCACATTCGATATGAAAAAATGCCGTATCCGTTGCTGTTTCATTTGCCATCTTTCATTCCCTCAGAAATAACGACTCGCCCCTGAACAGCGGTATCTTTTCAGGATTCTTTAGGATGCAGCTAATAATTTTGCATGCATTAGATTTTTGATATCAAAATATGTACTCATCAATTAATGATTTGCTATTGTGTGTCGCACGATGCTTTTTCCCTTGCCTTGGACCTTGCCTGAGTTGGACCTTGCCTGAGAATGAATCACAAAATGTCTCAAGTTATTAAACAAAGCAGCCGATCCCAGTCCCACAGTAGCGCGCTATAAAAGAATCTGAACAAGGACGATGTCTCCAAAATAAACCGGTTTCACAGAGTATGCCAACAACAATGTCCCACACGATAATGAAAAAATGGATTCCGGCCACCCCGGCTCAGCGGGTTGCCTGTCTGGCCAGCCTTATAACATTGGCCGTCATAGCAGCAGGAATATCGACAGCCGTAACCTTGCTTGTGACAACTGTCACACTGATATTCTGGGCCTGGTTGAATTTACGCAACACATCCAGCCTTTCTGTACAAACACCTCTAAATACTGTGCCCGAACAGACAGCACGCACTGCCGCAGGAACGCAACTACAGGAAAATATGCAACAACACTTGCAGCCAGCCACCACAAGCCTGGAGCAAGTGACAGGAATCATCAGTGACGGAACCCACTTGTTACAAGAGAGCTTTACCGGCCTCGTTTCCAAATCCGATCAACAACTGGAACAATTAAATACCATGCTCACTCAGCTAAAAGGGGGTGATCTCGACAATAACAACCTGACCATGGAAAATTTTGCCCGCGAAATCGACAGTACACTCAGCAGCTTTGTGGAACTCATGATCAAAATCAGTGTTAAAAATGTCGCTGCTGCGGACAAAGTCCAGGATATGGTGCATGAAATGGATTCAGTATTTGAATTATTAAGTCAAGTACATAAACTGGCAGACCAGACGAATTTACTCGCCCTGAATGCCGCTATTGAAGCCGCTCGTGCCGGTGATGCCGGACGTGGTTTTGCGGTGGTCGCCGATGAAGTGCGGAACCTTTCAATATCATCACAAAAACTGAATGATTGTATTCGGGAACAAACAGCAGGCACAAAAACATTATTAATCGATATTTCGAAAATTGTCGAAGAAATGGCATCACTGGATATGAATAATGCCCTGGCGACCAAAGACAATATGGACAACATGCTCAAAGAGCTGGTGGAAGCGAATCAATGTATTTCTGACACTATTGACAGCACGTCGAAGACCGCCAAAGAAATCCAAAATGATGTTTCCACCGCGATAACCGCCATGCAATTTGAGGACTCCGCCAGACAAATAATGCAATACGTCCAGGAACAGCTACACGCGATAGATACAACCACCAATATAGTTGCGCAGGAACTCCTTGCCAGTGATGACATCGTACAATGCTTCCAGCAGATTGATAAAAAATTACAAACACATTTGGCATCCAGCCCTCGCCCGACGGTCAGCGCTAAAAATATGCAGGAAGGCGGAATCGATTTATTTTAACGATATCTGGTTAAATTTCCAGAGGGCTTCCCAAGCGTTCCAGATTATTCAGCACCTTCCAGCATCCGTCACCTACTCTACTCACGACTTCCAGTCATTAAGCTGTCCCAGGTATTCATGCCAGTCCACATTATCGCGTTAACAGAGAGATAATGTATTTATTTAATGAACTCATTAAAAATTCAAGTTACTGGATACCCTCCCACTTACTACCTAGGCAGCAGCAAAGGATACCGTCTTCTCTTCAAAAAATGATCTGATGAGTTTCTTGTTTCGCTTAATACTCTCCAAATCTACAATGGCCCGATTCATTAACGACTCACCTTCCTTC
>JALSGT010000105.1 GCA_026982555.1 Chromatiales bacterium | reverse complement strand
ATTGCCATACGCACGGCGGTGATTAAATCCGGGCAGTTACATATTCAGGCCGGTGCCGGTGTGGTTTATGATTCGCAGCCAAACCTGGAATGGAAAGAGACCATGAACAAAGCGCGTGCAGTGTTTCGTGCGGTCACCATGGCTGAGGCCGGGCTGGATGGCTCGGTGGATGTGCATAAATAGGGTATTTAACGCGAAGGACGCAAAGGTTTTATGGATGAGCATAGCATTTTTGCGTTTTCACGTCCTTTGCGTTAATAACTTCCGGGGTATATTTAATGTTATTAATGATCGACAATTACGATTCTTTCACTTACAACCTCGTACAGTATTTTGGCGAGCTGGGTGCGGATGTGTGCGTGCATCGCAATGATCAAATCACCCTGGACGAGGTGATTAAACTGAACCCTGAGCGCATTGTTATTTCACCCGGGCCATGTACGCCCAATGAGGCAGGTATTTCACTGGAAATGATCCGTCACTTTGCCGGTAAAGTACCATTGCTGGGTGTCTGTCTGGGCCATCAGAGTATTGGTCAGGCATTTGGCGGAAAAGTGGTGCATGCGGGTGAAATCATGCACGGTAAAACCTCAATGATGCACCACAACAACAAGGGTGTATTTGCCGGTCTGGAGAATCCTTTCGAGGCGACCCGTTACCATTCGCTGGTCATCGAAAAAAACAGCCTGCCTGATTGCCTTGAAGTGACGGCGTGGACGGAAAACGGGAAAGGTGAACTGGATGAAATCATGGGTGTGCGCCACAAGGAACTGGCTGTAGAGGGTGTGCAGTTTCATCCCGAATCCATTCTTACCCGGCATGGTCATGACATGTTGAATAACTTTTTGAAAACAACAATCGTTTTTTAAACAAGCGTTTTTTAAACAAGGTGAAATAAAATGGATATGCCATCAGCCATTCGCGCTGTTACCGAACGTCGTGATCTCACGCGCGACGAGATGCAGTCGGTGATGAATACCATCATGACCGGCAAGGCGACACCCGCACAAATCGGCGGCTTTCTTATCGGTCTGCGTATGAAGGGTGAGACCATCGATGAAATCACTGCTGCCGCGCAGGTGATGCGTGAGCTGGCCACCAGGGTGAAGGTTAGCGGTGAGCACATCGTGGATATTGTGGGTACCGGGGGTGATGGCAGCAGCACGTTTAATATTTCCACAGCATCCTGTTTTGTGGTGGCGGCGGCGGGTGGCACGGTGGCAAAACACGGCAACCGTTCCATTTCCAGCAAGTCCGGCAGTGCCGATGTACTGGAAGCCGCTGGCGTGAATCTGGATATCGACCCCGAGCAAGTGGCGAAGTGCGTGAATGAAGTGGGTGTGGGATTTATGTTCGCGCCCAAACATCACGGTGCCATGAAGCACGCTATCGGCCCGCGCAAGGAAATGGGGGTACGCACTGTTTTTAATGTATTGGGGCCCCTCACCAACCCTGCCGGTGCGCCCAATCAGTTGCTGGGCGTGTTCAGCAAAGCGCTGGTGGAACCGCTGGCCCATGTGCTGGCCAATCTTGGCAGCCACCATGTGCTGGTGGTGCATTCGGAAGATGGTATGGATGAAATCAGCATTGCGGCTCCGACCTTCGTGGCCGAGCTGAAAAACGGTGAAGTGACTACTTATACCATTCAGCCGGAAGACTTTGCATTGACACGCGCCGATCTTGCCTCACTAAAAGTAGCGGACGCTGCGCAGTCGCTGGCAATGGTGAAAGGTGTTTTGGAAAACCGGCCCGGCCCGGCGCGGGATATCGTACAGTTAAATGCTGGTGCGGCAATGTATGTGGCGGGACTGGCAGATTCTCTGGCGGCAGGTGTGGCGAAAGCCGGTGACGTGTTGGCCAGTGGCAAAGCGCTCGCCAAACTGGCTGCTTTGGTGGATGTCTCTGCTTCTGTGTCGTAAAACACAAAGAAAAATATAAAGCTTTGCGCTCTCTGCGCCTTTGCAGTCTTTTCGTTAAATCTGGATTCCGCAGTTTGGTCGGTTGGGGTGAGGCACGAACCCCAACGTGCTCTATTCTTCAGGTTCAGGCGATT
>JALSGT010000104.1 GCA_026982555.1 Chromatiales bacterium | reverse complement strand
CTGTGTGCCCGTCAACTGACAAGGCGCGACATGAAAAAAGAAACACAAGGACTGCTGACCGGTTTTGCAGGTATCACGATATTTGCTTTGACGTTGCCCGCGACACGTCATGCCATCGTATATTTCGACCCGGTGTTTGTGGGGCTTGGCCGGTCTGTGATTGCGGCATTGGTGGCTGGTATGTTGCTGCTGATGTTCAACGCACCCATTCCGAGCAAAAGCCAGCTTGCACAGTTAATGATTGTGGCGCTGGGTGTGGTGATTGGTTTCCCTCTTTTTTCTGCACTGGCGATGAAAACCCTGACGGCTGTGCATGGCGGCGTGGTTGCCGGTGTGTTACCCATGATGACGGCCATTGCGGGTGTTTTACTGACGCGCGAAAAACCATCGATGGGTTTTTGGTTGACCGGTGTGGCGGGCTGTCTTGTGGTGATACGTTTTGCCTATCCGGAAGGTTTTCAGCAGGTACTGGCAGGTGATGTGTATCTTGCGCTTGCCGTTATTTCCGCTGCTTTTGGTTATGCTTTGGGCGGTCGTTTATCCATAGAACTGGGTGGATGGCAGGTGATTTGCTGGGCGCTGGTGGGCGCTTTTCCACTGGTGCTGATTCCCTCAGGAATGCAATTGCCAGTGGCGATACCGCACATTCCTGTAACGGCCTGGTTGTGCTTTGTTTATCTGGCACTGGGCAGCCAGTTACTGGGCTTTGTTTTTTGGTACAAGGCGCTGGCTTTGGGCGGTATTGTGCGTGTCAGCCAGATACAATTATTACAACCGTTTATTACTCTCTCGGCGGCGGCATTATTGTTGGGCGAGAAACTGGATGGGCGTACCCTGTTTTTTGCATTGCTGGTGATGGCCGTGGTGGCATTGGGCAAACGCATGCCAATCAGAGGCGTACCACCAATAATGAACAACAGGAGTCTGTAAATGGATCAACAACATAAACTGCCAATATTTCAGGTGGATGCTTTTATCACGGACAGGGCTTTTTCCGGAAATCCTGCTGCGATGTGCCGGTTAACTGAGCCGAAAAATGAAAAATGGATGCAGGCCGTTGCTGAAGAAATGAAGTTGAGCGAAACCGCTTTTGTATGCGCTTGTGATAACAGTTTTGAGCTGCGCTGGTTCACCCCAGCCATTGAAGAGGAAGGACGTGGCGTGATCGCTGGCCGAACACTTACCATCACATCAGGTGCGCTTCATGTCTGAACGGGCACAGTGCTGGATTAACGGTGAGCTGATGCCAGGCAGTGAAGCCACTGTTTCGGTATTTGACCATGGCCTGCTTTACGGTGATGGCGTGTTTGAAGGTATTCGCTTTTATCAAGGGCGCGCCTTTCGATTACACGCACATTTAAAACGCCTGATGGATTCCGCCACCGCGATTTGTTTGGCAATTCCGTACACGCAGGAAGAATTGACACAGGCCGTTACAGATATTGTTGCAGCTTTTGATGAGCCGGAGGGGTATCTCCGCCTCATGGTGACCCGGGGCGTTGGCCCCCTGGGTTTAAATCCGGCCAGCTGTACGCAGCCTACAGTGATTCTCATTGCTGATCATTTGTCGATGATCAGCAATAAGCAGCGTCAGCGAGGCGCAAAACTTGTTATTGCCTCCACCCGTCGCCTGCCCGTAGACGGGCTTGATGGTCGCATTAAAAGTCTCAATTATCTGAACAACATACTGGCGCGCATGGAAGCCAATCAGGCCGATGCCGATGAAGCGATTCTGCTTAACCAGAATGGTCATGTTGCAGAAGGCAGTGCGGCCAATATTTTTATAGTGCGTGATGCTCAGCTTTTTACCCCGCATCCCGTAGACGGTGCACTGCAAGGCATTACACGCAGCGTTGTTATGGAGCTTGCCGCCAGTGAAAAGATACCCGCAACGGTGTGTGCTCTGACAGCGTATGACTTGTATACTGCGGATGAATGTTTTCTGACAGGCACCGGTGCGGAACTGATTCCTGTGCGAGAAGTGGATAGCCGTCCGTTGCGACATTGCCCGGGGCCGGTATTCTCTCGATTGGCAGAGGCATTCACCCTTGTGATTTACAAGGAAACAGGGAAAAAGTGAAATATATACTTGTGGCGATTGA
>JALSGT010000103.1 GCA_026982555.1 Chromatiales bacterium | reverse complement strand
GCGAATGAAAGAGGTTCTAAAATGAGTAGACCAACACTAGCAGATTTTAAGAAAAAGGCACTTTCAAAGGCTGCTGTTAAAAAAGAATATGATGCTTTATCTCCTGCATATAAATTGCGTTTAAAATTGATCGCCCTTAGACAAAAAGCAGGCCTTACTCAAGAGCAAATTGCTGATGTTTTGCATACAAATAAAAGTAATATTTCTCGTCTTGAAAATGCCAACTCTGAAATTTCACCAAAACTATCGACAATTGAGCAGTATGCGCAGGCTGTAGGTTACGATGTTGAAATTAAATTTATTCGTAAACGAAACTAAAAAAGTTATGTAAAGGGGTCAGAGCCCTTTAGGGAAATTCCTTTTTCCGTAAAATAGAAGAGCGTATGCTAGGAAACCCCCGTTTTTGCTTACCGGATATTCCCATCCACGTTGTTCAGCGTGGCCACAGCCGGGTGATGCAATACGTTGGCAGACGTTATGTGCCGTATATCAATCAGACATATGGCACGAGTGGCAGCCTGTGGGAGAGCCGGTTCAAGGCATCGCTGATCAGTGATGAGCACTATTTGCTGACCTGTATGCGGCACATTGAGTTAAATCCTCTACGGGCCAACATGGTGAACTCCCCGGGTTACTATCGGTGGAGTAGTTACCGGCATAACACGTAGGGCAAGGATGGTATGAATGGTGAGCGGGCATCCGTTGTATACAGAGATGGGCCGGACGAAGGCGACGCGCTGTGAAAATTATAAAAGTCTGTTTAAAGTGCATATTGATGACGACCAGCTAAAATCCATTCATGTAGCATGGCAAGCGGGCACACTGCTGAGTAATGATCATTTTCGGGAAAAATTGAGCGAAAATTAAAGAGCAAGATTGGTCGGCGCGGCGAGGGTGACCGGGCAACCCCCTAAAAGGGCTCTCTTTTATTTCCTTTTGTTTCTTCGGACTTTCAGTTCGTTATTCAAACCCGCCAGTTTTTAGCCGGTGGTTGTTTAGTAATTTTCATCAGATTGGCTGAGAGTTGTGGGTAATCCGGAAGCGTTATGTTCAAAATAGCCCTTGATATTCCGTACGTTTAATCGTACGTTTAGTCAAGGAGGTACTTATCATGACTATTTTGAATGTTACAGAAGCTCGTTCCAGGCTATACACCCTAATTGATGAGACTGCAGAAACTCATCAACCCATTGTAATTACAGGAAAAAGAGGTAATGCAGTCCTCGTTTCAGAAGACGATTGGAACTCTATTGCTGAAACTCTCCACTTGCTTTCTGTTCCTGGAATGAGGGAGTCAATAAAAGAGGGTATGAAGGAAGACCTGTCGGAATCGTCTAAGAAGCTTGATTGGTGAGTTGGGAATTACTGTATACCAAACAAGCACAAAAAGACGCTAAAAAACTATCCGCGTCTGGGCTAAAGAAAAAGGCTCAGGTACTTTTAAAAGTGATAAAAGAAGACCCATATCAAAACCCGCCGCCATATGAAAAGCTGGTGGGCGATTTATCAGGTGCGTATTCACGAAGAATCAATATTCAACATAGGCTTGTCTATCAAGTTTATGAGGAAGAGCATGCCATAAAAATTATTCGGTTGTGGACGCACTACGAATGAAAATTGAACATAGCACATATAAGCCCTAACTCTGTCAATAAGTATTAGCGATCTTTTTCGGTTCTTTTCAGGTCGTAGCGACTCATCTTAACCAGTACACCCGCCAAAGCCACCAAACAAGCTATTGATCAAAATGTTGATACATCCTCGACGCGGTCAACTGCGGAATCTGGGATTATGCCTGGTCCGGTTATTCAGCCTATGCAGGGCCGGGAAATCCCCCCGCCGGGCTGTCACAAACGATGATTTATCGCATGTTGAACCAATGCCAGCAGTATAAAGGCTATCGGAATTCCACGATTGTTTCGATTGTGGGGGCTTTCTGTTTTTTAATACCCGTGTATTTATGTCAGTATTAGTCAGGGGGGGATGTGAGCTTGTTGGTTTTTTGCTCATAACCTATGCTTCAGATTTATTTAAGTATTGGGAAATATTCTTGTCGTGCATAAAGCATATTAGATCTGTATTGCTCACTCGTTCTTTCGAGGAGCAAAAAACAGGCTTTCATTTGTCCGACAAATAAAACAAGGAGAAAGCATAATGATTAAAACCATAACAACCGTCGTTTTTTTTACTGCCAGTATTACTTCCGTGCCCATGGGTGCGATTGCTGGTGATAGCCAGGATAGTGGTTGGGGGTACACTGGCCATGCTGGCCCTGAGCATTGGGCGAATATCAGTCAGGAGTTTGCGCTTTGCGGCAAAGGCAAAGAGCAATCGCCGATTAACATCAGTGGAGCAAAAACATCAGACTTGCCTGCTATTCAGTTTGATTACAAACCCGGTAGTCTGGAAATTCTCAATAATGGCTATACCATTCAAGTGAATCACGCTGCGGGTAGTAGTATTACTGTGGATGGGGAAAAATATGAACTGTTACAGTTTCACTTTCACACGCCCAGTGAAAATATCGTAGACGGTAAAGCTTTTCCCAAAGAGATGCATCTGGTACATAAAAATGCCAAAGGGCAGCTGGCAGTAGTGGGTGTGTTCACCAAGGAGGGTGCTAAAAATACGGCGTTGGATAAGATTTGGGAGCATATGCCGAATAAAGCGGGTGGTAAGAAAATGTTGGCATCGGTAAGTGTTAACGCGGCTGAACTATTGCCAGCTGACCGTAGCTACTACAGTTTCAACGGTTCGTTAACCACTCCGCCCTGTAGTGAGGGTGTGAAGTGGATGGTGTTGAAAACGCCTGTTGAGGCTTCTAATGCGCAGATCAAGCAGTTTGCCGAAGTCATTGGTAGCAACGCCCGTCCTGTGCAGCCTGTTCACGCACGGGAACTGAGTGTGATGTGATTTGCTGATGTAAAATGAGAAGTATAGCGAACCCCTCGCATCTTTAAGTGGTCGATCAACAGTCGCGTCCAATCCGGGCGCGGCTTTTTTTATTGGCATGTCAACATGTCTGGGCCGCCTGTTTTTTTATTCAGGCATGCTGCTTATGTCAGATAACGTGCGAGTAACCCCAGCTTGTCGGCGTTTTGTTCATTACCCTGTATATCCCAGGGAATCAATACCTGGTGGCCGCTACCGGGGGCTACGTCCATTGGCTGATTTTTAAGATTACTCATGTGCGACAACACGACATCACGATTGCCGTCAGGATGGATTAATTGCAATGTGTCACCCACGGAAAATTTGTTTTTTACTTCGACCTCGGCTAACCCGCGCTTTTTGTCGATGCGGATGATTTCGCCGACAAACTGTTGTTTACTGCTGCGCGAATGTCCGGTGAGATAATTTTGTGTTTCGTGGCTATGGTGGCGTTCGTAAAAACCATCAGTATAACCACGGTTAGCCAGCCCTTCGAGTACGCCCAATAGCTGTGGGTCAAGCGCTTTTCCATCAGCGGCATCATCAATGGCTTGTCGATAAACCTGTGCGGTGCGTGCGGCATAATAATGTGATTTGGTACGGCCTTCGATTTTGAGGCAATCGATACCTATTTCCACCAGTTGTTGCACATGCTCCACTGCACGCAGGTCTTTTGAATTCATGATGTAAGTGCCGTGTTCATCCTCTTCCATGGCCATGAGTTCTCCGGGACGACCGGGTTCTTCGATGAGTACGGGCTGATCGGCAGCAGGGTGCCGGGGAGCGCCGCCGCAGGCGGCATTGTGGGTGGATGCATTGGCCTTTATCGGTGCGGCAATGTGCAGGTCACCTGTAGCATCCTCTGTGGCGGGCGAGACTTTGTAATCCCAGCGGCAGGAATTGGTGCAGGTGCCCTGATTGGGGTCACGGTGGTTAAAATAGCCTGATAACAGGCAGCGGCCGGAATAAGCGATGCACAGCGCGCCATGGACAAACACTTCCAATTCGGTGTCCGGGCATTGCTGGCGGATTTCAGCAATTTCATCCAGAGATAGTTCGCGCGAGAGAATCACTCGCTCAATGCCCAGCGAGTGCCAGAACTGTACTGTGGCGTAATTAACAGTGTTGGCCTGCACTGACAGATGAATAGGCATCTCCGGCCAGCGCTCGCGCACCATCATGATCAGGCCGGGATCAGCCATGATCAGTGCGTCGGGTTGCATGGCAATCACCGGTGCCATGTCCTTCATGTAAGTGGCAATTTTGGTGTTGTGCGGTGAAATATTACTGGCGACGAACAGTTTTTTGCCTTGCGCATGGGCTTCGTCGATGCCGGTTTTCAAATTGGCGAGGTCGAAATCATTATTGCGCGCACGCAAGCTGTAGCGCGGCTGACCGGCGTACACGGCGTCCGCGCCATAGGCCAGGGCGTAGCGCATGTTTTTCAGGGTGCCAGCGGGAGAAAGCAGTTCAGGTCGTTTGTTCATCAGCTAATATGTGCGGAGCGCGCGAGGTAACACGGGATATAAAGGGCAGGCATTGTATCATGCCGGGCATAAAGTAAGTACCGATAGCCTCTTCGTGTATGATAGCCGCCCGAATTTGCTTTTTGTTCACAACAAGCATTGCGCCTCAGCATGACTGAAGGTGTGCAGATATTAAACAAATTATAGAAGGAAGGAGAGTCCCGCATGGTTAGAACAGAAACACCGATTTGTGACTTTGGCCAGCCTGCCATTGATTTCGCCCTGCCAGGTGTCGATGGCAAGACCTGGAGTTTGAATGATTGTGTCGGAGAAAAGGGGCTGCTGGTGATGTTTATCTGTAATCATTGCCCTTATGTGAAGTCCATTCTCGACCGTATTGTGCGGGATGCCCGGGAGCTGGAGACGCTGGGTGTGAATACTGTGGCAATTATGTCCAATGACCCCACAGAGTACGAGGAGGATTCTTTTGAAAACATGCAGGCTGTGGCCCGCGAATGTGATTTTCCCTTTCCCTACCTGATTGATGAGACACAGGAAATTGCAAAAAGTTATGGTGCTGTCTGCACCCCGGATTTTTTCGGCTACAACGCCGATCTACAGCTACAATATCGCGGTCGACTGGATGAAAGCCGCAAAGAAGCTGTTGAAGGTGCCCGGCGTGATCTGTTCGAGGCCATGAAACAGGTGGCGCAAACCGGTAAGGGGCCAGTAGAGCAGGTACCCAGCATGGGTTGCTCCATCAAGTGGAAGGAAATGGCCGAATAATGCTGACCAGGCTGGCTTGATGTGACGCTTCTTTGACGGTCTGTTGGATCAGCCCTTGCTCTGATGGCGATGATCGAGGACAATTACAGGTTCCCCCCGGCGTTAAGCCTGATTGAAATGGGGGTAAGTTGGGGGAGGCTTGGCGGTACGTGTAAAAAAACAGTTGTTTTGGCATGCCAGCCTGAGGGAGGAGGAGATTAACAACGACACCATAATTCTGTCGTTAACCCTGGATGGGTTAACCGTTCCTTGGGTTTGCCTCACGAACGCCTCTATCTGTTGCTTATAGCAACAAAACTCTTGCGATTTATTACGCATTACGACGAATTTTTTAGGCCTTTGTTATAGCTGGTTACATTTATCACTGGTCACCCAAGGGTTTTACGCAGCGAATCGTTCATGTTGCTGCCACGAAGATTGTTTACATTTTTTGAACTTGTTTTTAGGAGAATCACATGTCAAACCGCAAAAATCTTGCCAATGCCGTCCGTGCGCTCAGCATGGATGCGGTGCAAAAAGCCAATTCCGGTCATCCCGGCGCACCCATGGGTATGGCCGATATTGCCGAAGTCCTGTGGAACGATCACATGATCCACAACCCGGCTAATCCTGATTGGCCTAACCGTGACCGTTTTGTCCTGTCTAATGGTCATGGTTCAATGTTGATTTATTCCTTATTGCATTTAACCGGTTACGACCTCAGCATCGAAGACCTCAAACAGTTCCGCCAGTTACATTCCAAGACGCCGGGCCACCCCGAATACGGTTATGCACCGGGCGTTGAAACCACCACCGGGCCACTGGGTCAGGGCATCACCAATGCTGTAGGCATGGCCATTGCTGAAAAAGCTCTGGCTGCTCAGTTTAACCAGAAGGGCCACAATATCGTTGATCACCACACTTATGTATTCCTTGGTGACGGCTGTTTGATGGAAGGTATTTCTCATGAAGCCTGTTCGCTGGCCGGTACGCTGGGCCTGGGCAAATTGGTGGCATTCTGGGATGACAACGGCATTTCCATCGATGGGCACGTCGATGGCTGGTTTACCGATGACACACCCAAGCGCTTTGAAGCTTACGGCTGGCATGTGATTGCTGATGTTGATGGACATGATGCCGCTGCCATCCAGAAAGCGGTGGAATTTGCCAAGGCAATGACCGATAAGCCCACCCTGATCTGCTGTAAAACCACCATTGGTTTTGGTTCGCCGAACAAGGCCGGTAGCCACGCCAGCCATGGTGCGCCCTTGGGTGAAGAAGAGATCAATCTGACCAAAGCGGCACTGGGCTGGGATCATGGGCCCTTTGAAATCCCGGGCGATGTGTATGCTGGCTGGGATGCCAAAGAAAAAGGTGCCGCCGCAGAGCAGGCCTGGAACGAAAAACTGGCTGCCTACAAAGCGGCTTATCCAGAGCTGGCTGCCGAGTTTGAACGTCGCATGGCGGGTGATCTGCCTGCCGACTGGTCTGCAAAATCAGCCGGGTACATTGCATCGGTGAATGCGGATGCCAAGAGCCCGGCCACTCGTCAGGCCTCGTTGGCAGCCATTGAGGCCTATTCGCCCATGTTGCCGGAACTGTTTGGTGGTTCTGCTGATTTGGGGTGTTCCAATCTGACAGAATGGTCAGGTTACAAGCCCATGGATGCCAACGAAGAAGCCAACTACGTTCGTTATGGTGTGCGCGAGTTTGCCATGTCAGCCATCATGAACGGTATTTCATTGCACGGTGGTTTGATCCCGTTTGGCGCCACCTTCCTGATGTTCTCTGAATATGCGCGGAATGCATTGCGTATGGCTGCACTGATGAAAATCCGCAGCCTGTTTGTTTATACTCATGATTCCATTGGCCTGGGCGAAGACGGCCCGACCCATCAGCCTGTGGAACAGATTCCCACGCTGCGCATGATTCCAAATATGTCGGTATGGCGTCCTTGTGATGCGGTTGAGTCTGTCGTGAGCTGGCAGCAGGCCATCGAGAAAAAAGACGGCCCGAGCTGTCTGATCTTCTCGCGCCAGGGTTTGCCACACCAGACTCGTACCGATGAGCAAATCGCCAACATCACCAAAGGCGGTTACATTCTGGGTGATTGTGGTTGTGATAACCCCGATGCCATTATCATTGCCACCGGTTCCGAAGTGGCCCTGGCCATGGGTGCTGCTGCACAACTCAATGGTAAAAAGATTCGTGTGGTTTCCATGCCGTCCACCAATGTTTTTGACGCACAGGATGATGCCTACAAGGCTTCAGTGTTGCCAAAGGGCGTGCCCACGGTTGCTGTTGAAGCTGCCGTTACAGATGCCTGGTACAAATACGCTGATAAAGTGGTGGGCATCGATCACTTTGGTGAGTCTGCCCCGGCAAGTGAATTGTTCAAGGAATTTGGATTCACTGTGGAGAATGTCGTCGCGACGGTTGAATCGATTCTTTAAATTTAAAGAAGTACTTATTTGATTCTTTGTCATTCCGGTACAGGCCGGAATGACGGGGAAAATGGATTTTTGTAACATTTTTAATTTTTAGTCACACTTTTTGAGGGGATAACACTATGACAATTAAAGTCGGTATTAACGGTTTCGGCCGCATCGGTCGTATGGCCTTCCGCGCCATTGCAAAAGACTTTGGTGACATCGAAGTGGTGGGCATTAATGATTTACTGGATGCGGATTATCTGGCTTATATGCTCAAGTATGATTCTGTGCATGGTAACTTCGATGGCGATATTGCTGTTGATGGCAACAACCTGATCGTTAACGGCAAAACCATTCGTCTGACGGCCGAGCGTGATCCTGCCGACCTGAAATGGGGCGACATCGGTGCTGATCTGATTATCGAATGTACCGGCTTTTTCCTGACGGAAGAAACCTGTCAAAAACACATTACTGCCGGCGCCAAAAAAGTTGTCATGTCCGCACCCTCCAAAGACAGTACACCCATGTATGTTTACGGCGTGAACCACAACAGCTATGACGGTCAGGCCATTGTTTCTGCGGCCTCGTGTACCACCAATTGTCTGGCACCGGTTGCCAAAGTGTTGAATGACAAGTGGGGTATCAAGCGTGGCCTGATGACCACTGTTCACGCAGCGACAGCAACCCAGAAAACCGTTGACGGCCCGTCCTCGAAGGACTGGCGCGGTGGTCGTGGTATCCTGGAAAATATCATTCCTTCTTCCACGGGTGCCGCTAAGGCTGTCGGTGTGGTCTTGCCTGAACTGAATGGCAAGCTGACCGGCATGGCGTTCCGCATACCAACTTCTGACGTATCTGTTGTAGACCTGACGGTTGAGCTGGAAAAAGAAGCGTCTTATGACGACATTTGTGCTGCCATGAAAGCCGCCTCTGAAGGTGAAATGGCGGGTACTTTGGGTTACACCGATGAAAAAGTGGTATCGACTGATTTCCGTGGTTGTGCCCAGTCTTCCATTTTTGACAGTGGTGCGGGGATTGCTCTGGACGGTACTTTCGTCAAGGTTGTGTCCTGGTACGATAATGAATACGGCTACACCTGCAACATGTTGCGTTTCGTTCTGCACGTTGCGTAAATAGTTCAGGTTTGTATTGTTAATGCAAAGATCGCAAAGCCGCGAAGGACGCAAAGGGTTTTTTAATTCATTACCCGTAGCGTTCTTTGTGCCTTTGCGGCCTCTGCGTTAATGACTCTGTGCTGGGAAAGTTATTTGCCAAGTTTCCTGAAATTATTTGGCAAATGGTTTTCAAAATATATGATTAGGAGTTAGATATGTCCGTAATAAAAATGACCGACCTGGCCCTGGCCGGTAAGCGTGTGCTGATCCGCCAGGATCTCAACGTACCTGTCAAAGATGGCAGCGTCACCAGTGACAAGCGTATCCTCGCATCACTGCCCACTATTGAACATTGTATGAAAGCCGGTGCCAAAGTCATGGTGATGTCTCATTTGGGGCGCCCTGTGGAAGGTGAGTTCGACGAAGCGTTTTCCATGGCTCCTGTGGGTCGTCATATGGCCACACTGCTGGGTCGTGAGGTGAAAATGGTCAAAGACTGGATCGAAAAGGGGGTTGACCCCATGAACGATGGTGATCTGGTGTTGCTGGAGAATGTGCGTTTCAACGTGGGCGAGAAAAAGAATGACGATACGCTGGCAAAGACAATGGCTGAGCTGTGTGATGTTTTTGTGATGGATGCTTTTGGCACCGCGCATCGCGCCCAGGCCTCGACTCACGGTGTGGCCAAATTTGCCCCTGTGGCTTGTGCCGGTCCGCTGTTGTCGGGTGAGCTGGAAGCGTTGGGCAAGGCGCTGGATAATCCCGCCCGGCCCATGGTGGCCATTGTGGGTGGCTCCAAGGTCTCCACCAAACTGACTGTGTTGGAGTCATTGTCCAAAATTGTGGATCAACTGATTGTCGGTGGTGGTATCGCCAATACGTTTATTGCTGCGCAGGGCCACAATGTCGGTAAATCGTTATACGAGGCTGATTTGGTGGATACGGCGAAAAAGCTGACCGCTGATGCACAGGCGCGCGGCGGTGATATTCCTGTGCCCACCGATGTGGTGTGTGCCAAAGAGTTTGCCGAAACCGCTGAGGCCAGCTTGAAAAATGTCAGCGATGTGACCGACGACGACATGATTTTTGACATCGGTCCTGATTCAGCGGCGGCTTTGGCCGATGTGCTGAAAAACGCAGGTACCATCGTCTGGAACGGCCCGGTGGGTGTATTTGAGTTTGATCAGTTCGGTGAAGGTACCAAGGCAATTGCCCTGGCCATTGCCGAAAGTGATGCCTTTTCCATTGCAGGGGGTGGCGACACCCTGGCCGCAGTGGATAAATATAACATTGCCGACAAGGTGTCTTACATTTCCACCGGCGGCGGTGCATTTTTGGAATTTCTGGAAGGCAAGCAACTGCCTGCCGTGGCGATTCTCGAAGAACGTGCTAACGGTTAATTGATAGCCTTATACTTATTTTGATTTGACACATCTGGAGCAACAGACTTGGAAAGAAGAACAAAAATCGTCGCAACACTGGGCCCGGCAACGGATGACCCCAAAGCTCTGGACAAGCTTATTGAGGCAGGTGTTGATGTGGTGCGCCTCAATTTTTCCCACGGCACGGCTGCGGAGCATACCGAACGTGCTGAAACAGTACGCAACCGCGCGCGCGCGCACGGGCGTCAGGTGGGGGTATTGGCCGATCTTCAGGGGCCAAAAATTCGCATCGACTCGTTCAAAAACGGGCCCATTATGCTGGAGGAAGGCGACACCTTCATTCTTGATGCCGCTTGTGCCCCGGATGCCGGTAATCAGGAGCGTATCGGTATTGCCTACAAAGACTTGCCGGGAGACGTGAGTCGCGGTGATGTTTTATTGCTGGACGATGGCCGTATGGTGTTTTGGGTGGATGAAGTCAAAGGTGCCGAAATTCATTGTAAGGTTAAGGTGGGCGGCAAACTTTCAGACAAAAAAGGCATCAACCGGCAGGGGGGTGGGCTATCAGCACCTGCTCTGACTGAAAAGGACAAAGAAGATATTAAAACTGCTGCGGCCTTACAGGCTGATTATGTGGCTATTTCATTTCCCCGTTCGGCTGCGGATGTCAAGCTCGCACGAGGATTGGTCGAAGCTGCTGGCGGGAAAGGCGGTATCGTTGCCAAGATTGAGCGCACTGAGGCGCTGGATGTCATTGATGACATCATTCTTGCCTCTGATGCTATTATGGTGGCGCGCGGGGACCTGGGTGTGGAAATTGGTGATGCCGCCCTGCCGCAGGTACAAAAAGACATTATCAAACGGGCGCGTCGCCTGAACCGGGTGGTGATTACTGCCACACAAATGATGGAATCCATGATCGAAAACCAGATTCCGACGCGCGCGGAAGTGTTCGATGTGGCCAATGCCGTGCTGGATGGCACTGATGCCGTTATGTTATCGGCAGAGACTGCCATGGGCAAATACCCGGATCTGGCCGTTTCGGCCATGGACCGGGTTTGCCGTGAGGCTGAAAAACAGGATGTGGCCATGCGCTCTGATCACCGTATTGACTCGTCTTTCGGTCGTGTTGACGAAGCCATTGCCATGGCTACCATGTACAGTGCCAACCACCTTGGTGTAAAGGCTATCGCCTCACTGACTGAATCCGGCTCCACACCACTGTGGATGTCACGTATCAGCTCCGGCATCCCGATTTATGCACTGACCAGCCACGTCCATACACGACGCAAGGTGACGCTGTATCGAGGTGTTTATCCCATCAGTTTTAATACCGACAGCAAGGATCACGCCGTGGTAAATCACGAGGCGATTGATGAGCTTAAGCGCCGGGGTGTGGTGCGTGATGGTGATCTGGTCATTATTACCAAGGGCGATCTGATGGGTGTGCTGGGAGGCACCAATGCCATGAAAATCGTTCGTGTGGGGGACAAAATACCCAATAACTCAGATTAGGAGTATCGATTTTTCAGGTACTTGATTTGTATTGTTTGTAACATTTTTTAATTAACACATATTTGGACAAATATAGGAGAGACCGATGGCCCTTATTTCACTGCGTCAATTACTGGACTACGCCGCCGAAAATGATTTTGGTATGCCTGCATTCAACGTCAACAATATGGAACAGGTGCATGCTATCATGCAGGCTGCTGATGAGGTTAATAGCCCGGTTATCATGCAAGGGTCTGCTGGCGCACGCGCTTACGCGGGTGAGCCTTTCCTTCGCCACCTGATTTCAGCCGCTATCGAGCAGTATCCGCATATTCCCATCGTTATGCACCAGGATCATGGTTCCGAGCCTGCGGTCTGTTTGCGCTCTATCCAGTCCGGCTTCAGTTCGGTAATGATGGACGGTTCTCTGGAAGCCGACATGAAAACGCCTTCCAGTTTTGAATACAACGTTAACACCACTGCTGAAGTGGTAAAAATGGCCCACGCTGGTGGTGTCTCCGTGGAAGGCGAGCTGGGTTGTCTGGGTTCGCTGGAAACCGGTGAAATGGGTGAGGAAGATGGCCACGGTGCCGAAGGCAAGCTTGACCTCGATATGTTGCTCACCGACCCCCAGGAAGCCAAAGACTTTGTGGAACAGACCGGCGTGGATGCCCTGGCTATTGCCATCGGTACGTCACACGGTGCCTATAAATTCACCAAAGAGCCCACCGGCGACGTGCTGCGCATTGACCGCATCAAGGAAATTCACGCAGTGATCCCCAACACCCATCTGGTGATGCATGGTTCTTCCTCTGTACCCCAGGACTGGTTGGAAGTCATCAACAGTCATGGTGGCGAAATGGGTCAAACCTATGGCGTGCCTGTGGAAGAAATCCAGGAAGGCATCAAAAATGGTGTACGCAAGGTCAACATTGACACTGATTTGCGCATGGCCTCTACTGGTGCAGTGCGCCGGCATTTGATGGAAAACCCCTCCAACTTTGACCCACGTAAATTCCTCAAGGAATCCACGGCGGCCATGAAGAGTATCTGTCAGGCCCGTTTTGAAGCATTCGGCTGTGCAGGGCATGCTGCGAAGATCACTCCGCTTTCATTGGAGAAGATGATCGGTTTTTATAAATAACTGATCGTGAATACGGTTTGTGACCGGGCCAGTTAAAAAAAGAGGGGGGGGTGCATACGCACCCCCCCCTCTTTTTGTGTGTGGCTGACTACTCATAATCCTCAAGCAGTATTAACAGCCTCATTGGCAATTGGCATAGGCGATGTTCGTACAGCAACAATAGCCAAAACGTGGCAGCATGTTATAAGGTCACAGCGCCAAAATTATCTTTGTCGCGGGCGTCCCACATGACTTTAGCCTGTGCCTCGGCCGATTTTGCATTATCCGCACGTCCCATCATTTTCAGAGTGATGGCGGTGGTGCCAATAACCGCTCCGATGCCGTATTCGTCATCGTCTTCACCCAGCCACACAGTGCGCAGGCGTTGCACATCCAGTTCAGTATCTTTAACGTGGCGCTTGTCAAACATGGCTGGCCATTCTTCGTCACTCATTTTTCCGTTACACACACTTTGCACCAGACAGGGGGCATCCGGGTCGCGTTCGATTTCACCACCATCGCCTTTTATTACTGCGAGATATGGCTGTTCCAACAACAGGGCGGCTTCCTGGTGCATAGGCCGGTAACCGGGGTGAAAAATACCCTGCATCATGTATTGCGCGTTGAACGGGTTTAACATGCGTGAAATGGTGTGTACGGGTGAACGCAGGCCGAGGATAGGGCGCATTTCAATAATCTTGTGCAGCGTCGGGCTTAAGTTTGCTAAATCCAGATAGGCAAAACCGGTTTTACGAATGCGGTCTGCGGCTTCCTGCAAGGAGGTGCAGGGGGGAATGCCCAGTGTGGTCAGTACGTCTTTGGTGTACAGGCGTCCGGCGGTGTGGCCGCTGGCGCCATGCATGAAGGTGTTGATGCCGTTTTGCGCGAGCAGCAGGGTGGACAGAATAAACCAGGGCAGATGTCGTCGTTTGCCGGCGTAGCTGGACCAGTCCAGATGTACTTCGGGGCTGTTTTCGGGGATGACCAGGGTTTGTTTGACGGCGCGAATGAAACCGGCCAGTTCTTCCGGCGTTTCTTCTTTGACGCGCATTAACATCAGGAAGGCACCCAGTTGTTCAGGCAGAACTTCATCCGCCAGAATCATGCGAAAGGCGTCGAAGGCTTCATCCCGGGTCAGCGGACGTGAGCCATTTTTACCCTTGCCAAGGATGCGGACGTATTGTGCGAAGGGGTGTTCTGTTGTGTTCATGATGAAAATACCCGGTTTGATTTCTGTAAGTGCTTGCGCTAGGTGCAGCGGTTTGGCGATGTTCTAGTGGTTTTCACATTTGCCGTCAAGCAATAGTGCTACCCCCGCCCATATTTTGCAGAGCACTTGCCTGAGTATAGGGCGTCTGAAAAGAATACCCTCTGATGAAAAAACCCACGTTGCGAATAACGATATATTGTCGGTACATCAGCCCTATTGTGGGCAGGTGCAATCGTTGTCGATATTCTCAGCGTTGATATTGCCGGTTATTTTTCCGGCAGCGGTGCCTCATGCGGTAAATGTATTTCCTCCACCTGGCCTGCGTCAGGGTCATTGAAGGTTTCCATGGATATTTTATCTTCGGCTTTCGCAACAATAGTGGTAATTGCCGCAT
>JALSGT010000102.1 GCA_026982555.1 Chromatiales bacterium | reverse complement strand
ATATTCCCGCCTTGCAGGTGTTGATGAGCATGGGCTATACCTACCTGCCACCTGAGGTGGCGATGAAACAGCGCGGCGGCAATACCGGCGAGGTTTTATTGCGTGAGGTGTTGATTAGCGAACTGCGCAAGCGCCGTTTTACCTGGAAGGGCAAGGAGTACCCCCTTTCCAATAATGCCATTGATGACATTGTGCGCCAGCTTGCTTCGCCCGGTCTGGGTGAAGGGCTGCTGACAGCCAATGAGCGAATCTATGGCCGTTTGACCCTGGGTATCACCGTTACCGAGTTCATTGATGGCAAGAAGGCGCAACCCACTATCCCGATCATCGACTGGAAAAACATTGAAACCAATCAGCTCCATGTCACCGATGAGTTCGAGGTACTGAATACGGCAGGCACCGGCTTGCGCCGGCCGGATATCGTCTGTTTTGTTAATGGTATTCCCCTGGTGGTGATCGAAGCCAAACGCCCTGATCCCCACAACCCCCACAAGGATATGCTCAAGGAAGGGATCTCCCAGCACATCCGTAACCAGGGTGTGGCCGAGATTCCAAACCTGTTTGCCTATTCGCAACTGTTATTTTCAGTCAATGGGCTGGATGGCCGTTATGGCACCACCCGCACACCGGCAAAATTCTGGGCCTTGTGGCGGGAAGAAGATCTGGATGAAACGGTCTTTGACCAGCTCAAGAACACCGAGCTGGATGAGGCACAGAAAAAGGCACTTTTCGATCATCGCCCCCATTGGATGCGTCAGTATTTTGATGAGCAACGCGCCCAGGGCAAGCTGCTCCCCACGGGGCAGGATCGCCTGCTGATCAGCCTGTTGCGCCCGGATCGCTTGCTGGAATTTATCCGTTTTTTCATTTTGTTTGATAAGCGCAGCGGCAAAATTGCTGCCCGCTACCAGCAATACTTTGGCATCAAGCGCCTCATCGAACGCGTTAGCGAAAAGGATACACGAGGCGCCCGTGAAGGCGGGGTCATCTGGCACACCACCGGATCAGGCAAGTCGTTCACCATGGTTTTTATGGCCAAGGCGTTGATTCTGCATGAAGCCTTGAAACAGTGCCGCTTTGTGGTGGTGACCGACCGTATCGATCTGGAAAATCAGCTTAGCAAGGTATTCGCCAATGCCGGCGCGCTGGCGACCGCCCGTGACATTGAACGGGCCAAGGCGCGTACCGGCAAGGATCTTGCGGAACGTATTGGCAAGGGGAGTGAGCGGATTCTGTTTTCCATTATCAACAAGTTCGCCACGGCCGCCAAACAGCCGGAATGCCATAACCCCAGCTCGGATATTATCGTGCTGGTGGATGAAGGGCACCGCAGCCACGGGGGTGAAAGCCACCAGCGCATGCGCCTGGCACTACCTAATGCCGCCTTTATCGCCTTCACCGGCACGCCGCTGCTGCACAAGGACAAGACCACCAACAAATTCGGCCCTATCCTCCATGCCTACACCATGCAGCGTGCGGTGGAAGATGGCACGGTAACACCGTTGCTCTACGAGGAGCGCATCCCGGAACTGGGCACCAATGCCAAGGCCATCGACAAGTGGTTTGATCGCATTACCGAAGGGCTGACCGACCAACAGAAGGCCGATCTGAAAAAGAAATTTGCCAAAAAAGGCGCTGTGTACCAATCGGAAAGCCGTATTGAACTGATTGCTCATGATATTTCCGATCACTTTATCAAGAACATTCCCGATGGCATGAAAGGGCAACTGGCAACGGACAGCAAGCTCTCGGCCATCCGTTATAAAAAATATCTGGATGAAATTGGACTGTTGTCCACCGCTGTGGTGATCTCCCCGCCCGATACCCGTGAAGGACATGCCGAGGTTGACGAAAGTCAGTTGCCGGCATTGCAGCAGTGGTGGCAGGACAATGTGGGTAATCAGAGCGATGAAGCCTACACAAAAGACATCGTACGCCGGTTTGGCGAGGAAGAAGACCCGCAACTCCTCATTGTGGTGGATAAACTGCTCACCGGCTTTGATGAACCGCGCAATGCAGTGCTCTACATCGACAAGCCACTGAAAGATCACAACCTCATCCAGGCCATTGCCCGTATCAACCGCCTGCATGATCAGAAACAGTTTGGCCTGCTCATCGACTATCGCGGCATTCTGAAAGAGCTGGATACCGCACTCGAAGCCTATCAGGAGCTGGAAGAACGTACTCAGGGTGGCTTCGATATCGACGATCTTGCCGGACTCTACCGGCAGACAAGCACGGAATATAAAAAACTGCCCATGCTGCATGAATCATTGTGGGCACTGTTCAATGAGGTGAAAAACCGGGGTGATCTCGAACAGTTCCGGCAGGTGCTTATTCCCCAATACGAAAAAGATGAGACGGGCGCATTATATGACATGCGTCAGAAAATTCGGGATGATTTTTATGAAGCACTGAAAGACTTTAGCCTTTGTCTGGAAGTCGCCCTGGGTTCCGCCAGTTTTTATGAGGACAGCAGCTTCACTGAAGAGGATATAAAAACCTACAAACGTGACCTGACGTTTTTTACCAACCTGCGGCGCATTACCCTGCAGGATGCGGGTGAGACCGTGGACTATTCCACTTATGCGGCACGCATCAAAAAGATTATCAATACGCATGTGGTGGGTGAGGATATCAAGGAATCAGAGGGTGTTTACCTCGTTAACGAACTGGGTAAAAAGGACGATCCGTCGGACTGGTCTGAAGAAAAGACCCGTAACGAAACCGACATCATTCGCACCCGGATCAAGAAAACCATCGAGCAGGATCTTCAGGATGATCCTTATGCCCAGAAAGTCTTCTCTGAATTACTGGACGAGGCCATCAAGGAAGCTGAGGCGCAGTTTGATCATCCCTACAAGCAGTATGCCCTGTTCAAGGATCTGGAAGAACAGGTAAAAAACAAGGCTGTGCCGGATATGCCGGAGCCACTGGTCGAGAATCCCCATGCCCGTGCTTATTACGGAGTATTCAGGGTCGTGCTGGGCGGCGACGTGTTTGAGAATATCTCAGACAAGGATCATCAACACTATATCGACCAGGCCCTGAATATCGACAAGATTGTGGATAAGGCCGTGGCTGAGCATTCACTGAATCCTCAGAATATCGAGGCCGAGATTCGCAAGAAGCTGTTGCCCGCCTTATTCAAGCTGATTGGCATGGACAAGGCGAAGGAGGTCATCGAACAGACTATTCAGATCACACGCCTTGGCCTGGCAAAACAGGATGCCTGAGCCCATGAGCCAACTGAAATGCCGATATGGGGACGATGAATTCCACTATAAGGTGATCTATCTGCCACCACGAGAAAAACAGCGGCGGCGAAAAATTGCCATACACATCCATCCCAATGGCGTCGTACAGGTTGACGCGCCAGAAGACACTGACGCCACAGAGATACGACAGGCCGTCAATAAGCGGGCACGCTGGGTAGTCAAGCACCTGGCAGAAATCCGGCAACGCCAGCATGAGGTATTGCCACGCCAGTATATTAGTGGAGAAAGCCACTTCTACCTGGGCCGCCGCTACATGCTGAAAGTCCATCATGCGCCTCAGTCAGCACCGGAAGTAAAGTTACAGAGAGGTCGCCTTAACGTATCGACACCGGATACATCGCCTGATGCCGTTAAAGGCTTGTTGTGGAAATGGTACAAGGCACATGCAAAAATCACATTTCAGCGTCGGCTGGACTTACGGGTTGAACAGGTTCCATGGGCACGAAAATCACTGCCAAGGGTTCGGCTGCTGACCATGAAAAGACAATGGGGAAGTTGTTCACCCAAAGGCGACATCATCCTTAATCCTCACTTGGTGAAAGCTCCCCGAGACTGCATCGATTACGTCATACTGCATGAGCTTTGCCACTTACGGGAGCACAATCACAGTCCGAAATTTTACAGATTGCTTGGCCTGCTTATGCCTGAGTGGCAATCGGTAAAAGCCAAACTCGATAATACGTCTGAGCTTTTGTTAAATCATTGATACCAAAACACATTAATAAAACATTCATCCGCAGTGGAACGGTCTGTAGAGCGCGTTGAATTTTGTGGCTGGCGAGGCGCAACAGCAGCGCTCCCGGCATTACCACGCTGACAGACATCAATGGTACTGCGCGCCCTCAAGATGCAAGTGATGCCGGTGTTTTTAGCCGTACCTCCTGAATATGCTATTTGGCAGCGCGACTGGCCTTTTTGCGATCACTTTCGTTGAGGATTTTTTTACGCAGGCGGATGTTGGTGGGCGTCACTTCCACCAGTTCATCGTCATCGATAAATTCCAGCGCCTGTTCCAGGCTCAAATCAATAAACGGGGTGAGTTGAATATTTTCGTCCGTACCCGAGGCACGCACGTTGGTGAGCTGCTTGCCTTTGAGGCAGTTGACCACCAGGTCGTTGTCACGCGCATGAATGCCAATGACACTGCCTTCGTAAACTTCGGTATTGGCTCCGATGAACAATTTGCCACGTTCTTGCAGGTTCCACAGGGAGTAACCCAGCGCTTTACCCCTGCCGTTGGAGATCAGTACGCCATTGAGGCGCTGGCCGTAGTTGCCGGGCTTCATCGGGCCGTAATGATCAAACACGCTGTAGATCAGGCCGGTACCCTGAGTAGCGGTCAGGAACTCCGTGCGAAAACCGATCAGCCCACGCGCGGGCATGATGTAATCCACGCGCACCCGGCCCTGGCCGTCAGGCACCATGTCCTTGAGTTCACCGCCCCGTTCACCGAGTTTTTCCATCACACTGCCTTGGTGGTCGCTTTCTACATCCACGGTGACCTGTTCGTAAGGTTCTTCTTTGGTGCCATCTTCCAGTGTGTGAATAATCACCTCGGGACGGGACACACCCAGCTCGTAACCTTCGCGGCGCATGTTTTCGATGAGGATGGACAGGTGCAATTCACCCCGACCGGAAACCTTGAATTTGTCCGGGTCTTCGGTCTCCTCCACGCGCAGGGCGACATTGTGCAGCAATTCGCGCTGAAGACGTTCGCGTATCTGCCGCGAGGTCAGAAACTTGCCATCCTGTCCGGCAAAGGGGGAGTTGTTGACACCAAAGGTCATGCTCACTGTGGGTTCGTCCACGGACAGCGGTGTCATGGCTTCCACATTATTGGGGTCACACAGGGTATCGGAAATATTCAGCGGGTCGAGGCCGGTGAAGGCAATAATGGCGCCCGCCTGCACCTCGGCTTTCTCAATGCGTTCCAGTCCCAGAAAACCGAAAATTTGCAGAACGCGCCCGCGGCGCTCTTTGCCCTCAACGTCCACCACAACCACTGGCGAATTGGCCTTGAGCCTGCCACGGGTTACACGACCAATGCCGATAACACCGGTGTAGCTGTTGTAATCCAGCGCGCTGACCTGCATCTGGAAAGGGCCGTCCGCATCCACATCGGGGGCTTTAACATGCTCAACAATGGTCTCAAACAGGGGGGTCATATCGCCGCTGCTGACATCGGATTCCAGTCCGGCGTAGCCATTGATGGCCGAGCAATAAATAATGGGGAAATCCATCTGCTCGTCAGTGGCACCAAGACGGTCAAACAGGTCAAAGGTCTGATCCACCGCCCAGTCCGGGCGTGCGCCGTTACGGTCAATTTTGTTCACCACCACAATGGGATTAAGCCCTTGTGCCAGTGCCTTCTCCGTGACAAAGCGGGTTTGCGGCATGGGGCCTTCGGCGGCATCCACCAGCAGCAATACCGAATCCACCATGGACATCACCCGCTCTACTTCACCACCAAAATCAGCATGGCCGGGGGTGTCTACGATATTGATATGGTAGTCATTCCACTCGATAGCGGTGTTTTTGGCGAGAATAGTGATGCCCCGCTCTTTCTCAATATCGTTGGAGTCCATCACCCGTTCTTCGGCATCGCCACGGCTGGTCACAGTACCGGACTGTTGCAGGAGTTTATCGACGAGAGTGGTCTTGCCATGATCGACGTGAGCGATGATGGCGATATTTCTGAGTTTCTGGATCACGGGAATGTGGCTCTACTGGATTGAAAGGGCGCAGATTGTACAGGAAAAATGCAGCCAGCATGCACAAATTTTAGCGACACCACTCCAGCACCCTGCGGCCTGGCGCTATTCCTGACCCAAAAACCGACCGGAAATACGCTCCCGGCCGATATCCGTTTTGTCCGCTCCTGCAATCAGCACCTGACCAACTACAGTTTTTTCAGCTTCAGTTCTTCGGCGCTGGCCTTTAAAAACCCGTAGCTGGCATAGATGTTTTGTGCGTCATCCGATGCCAGATAAGTCAGAAAACGATCCGCATTTTTGGCGTTTTTTGCCTTGTTCAGCTTGCCAATGGCATAGCCCACTTTAGATTCCTTGTTGAGTGGCGCAGGAATCGCAACACCTTCAACCTTGCGGCCTTCGGCCCTGGCATGTGCCACTTCCGTGGTCCATACAATGCCCACATCAGCTTCACCATTTTCAATGCGGTGCGGGGTTTCGCGATGGTGGCGCACGGTAAACCAGGTCTTGCCCGGCACAGCCCAGCAACCCTTGCAAATCTTACCGCCCGTCACTTTGCTGTATAAGCCCATGTCTTTCAGCATTTCAGACCCGTAAAATTTAAAAATGCCTTCAGTGACAGGGTTGGGGTGCGACTGAACCAGATCATCACGCCCCAGGTCTTCCGGCCCTTTAATACCTTTGGGGTTGCCCTCGGCAACCATTAACTCCAGTTTGTTATGTACATAGATCATGCCCTCAGTCATCTTGCCTTCTTTCTTCAGCGTCTTAAGGTGGGCAATTTTTACGCTGGCAAACAAATCCGGTGTTTGGTTGGTATCCTGACCCTCAATTTGCCCTTGTTTAAGAATTTGCTTTTTGAGTATCTGGCCCGGTGGAATGGTTTCCACGTAAACCGTTTTGATATCCTTGTTTTTGGACTGGAAATCCTTGATCAGCTCCTCCATCACCATAAATTGATTACCCGCCAGATACATCACCAGATCAGAGTGATAAGAATCACTGATGTCACCATAATCAATGGTGCCATTGGTATGAAAGGTACGGTAGTCATGGCCGTGTCCTGCATCTTTCCCGGCAATGACTGGCGCACCAGCAAACATTGCTGATATGAAAGTCGCAGCCAACACTGCCGGAAGTCGTCTTTTCGTGAATATCATGTGCGATTTCTCCTTGCTGCTTTGGTTTTTTTCGATCTCTCGCTACCCTGTCATCGTTCCATCGCGGTTATCAGCTGCACCTCTGCAAACAACCCTGAGTTCCGCAGTTGACCGCTTAGAGGGTGTGATAACAACAACGCAACAAACCTGAATATCTACCCTTTTTACTCGGATATCAAACGCCATTGCCAGAGGGTATTTTCAGCGAATAAAGCAGTACCGTTTTGTGCCTGAACAAATGTCATCGCATTTCCGCTAACACTATATTGTTACACAGCTAACAGACTGATTTTCTAAAATAAACGGGGTTAGAAACAACACAAAGGAAAGCATGAATTCACATCGCTTAATAATCGGAACTATCCCCCTCCTCTTGCGTCATAACTCTATATACATAGATAGTATTAGACGGAGGGTGATCAACAATAGAGAATATAAACCTGTACTGTAGCGCGCAGCCACTCAAACGGATGGATGGCAAATGAAATTTTAATAGCTAAAAATTTCTCGTCGTAATACAGTATGAAGGGTACACATATCCAGATAAAGGAATGGAGACTGATAGAACAGTAATATGCGTATACCTACAAATTGATTTGTAGGTTTGATGAAAAAAACGGATATAATCGGCCCAGATTCCGTTCACTCAATAGCGACTCACGGAGGACATTGCTATCAAACCTGATTTCACACCCCATGATCCACTCTCACGTCGGATTTTTCAGGCTGACAAGACACATAAGGCCTTGCAATCCTCTGACGTACCTTTCGTCCTGCGCGAAAAATTCCGAACATTGCAAAAGCAAAATGCAACGCTGCGACAAACCTTGCGTTTATCCAGCGGCCTTCGCCAACGCTTCGAAACACTCTTCGATGCCTCCCCGCTGGGACTGTTTACTCACGACACCAATGAGCAAATTGTGGAGGCCAACCTGACGCTGGCCAATTTACTACAGGTAAAACGCTCACAATTGATAGGTCAGCACATCGGAAAATATATTGCCCAGGAAGATCATGCCCGTTTCATCCGACACCTGACCTGGCTGCGCGACAATAATAAAAATGGTGCCAGCGCACACTGCACTATTCTGCTAATAACATCACAACAAATGCAGATTAAAGTGCAGATGAAAAGCACAATACAAACCACCGGCATGATTCACGGTCGCATTTCACTACAGGAAGATACCCGCTATCCCCAATGCCTTGCCGAACTTGCCAAAAGCCATGCAAAACTGCGCAAGGAAATCAACGGCCGCGAACTGCTGGAAGAACAATCGCGACAACATCAGGAAAAACTCGCCCATGTTGCCCGTCTCAACACCATGGGGGAAATGGCAGCAGGGCTGGCGCATGAAATCAATCAGCCCCTGACTGCCATTAGCAGTTATGTCAGAAGCTGTTTACGCCTGCTGGAAGGTGATGAAAAAAAACGCGCACAGGTTCCCGGCATCCTCGAACAGGCCTGCAATCAGGCGCAGCGGGCTGCCAATATCATTCGTCACCTGCGCGATTTTGTCAGCAAAAGTGCTTCACACCGTGAAACCACCGAACTCGGTAACGTCGTACAACTGGCGGTCAGTATGATGCGCACTGAGTTCCATACCCATAACATCATTCTGAATATTGAAACACTGGCCAACATGCCATTAATTACTGCCGACGCTATTCAAATCGAGCAGGTAGTGCTCAATTTGCTGCGTAATGCCAGTGAGGCCATGAGCGACCCGCAAAATCATTGTGATACCCGTCACCTGAATATTGTCCTGGATCAACCCACCACCACGCATGTGCGCATTTCTGTCAGCGACACCGGGCCAGGAATCCCTCTTGATGACATGAAAAAAATTCCCACGCCCTTTTTCAGCACTAAAGCAAATGGTATGGGGCTCGGGCTGGCTATCAGCCGCACCATCGTGGAAGACCACGGCGGCAAACTCACGCACAAAACCAACCGGGAAGGCGGCGCAACGTTTATGTTCACACTGGCCATCGACGGAAAAGCAATCACGCACCACTAAAGCACACTGCTCCTCATTTAACAGAAACCCGCAATGCGGTGTTTCTTTCCTGTTCGGACTCGAATAAATCATTCACATCTGGTATAAAGCGCGCTGCTCGTGGCTGCGCGCGTCGGCACGCACGCCCCGGCTACACTCTCATTCATTCCATATCTTTCATGTGGTAATTAAAAATGACCTTCAAAACTCCGTCCCCCACTGTTTATTTCGGCAGCCTGCTCATTGCACTGCCTGTCGCCGGCCTAGCTTACTGGATCTTGCAAACACAAAACCTGGCAGGCAATAGCCTGCTCGTACTGGGAGCAGGGCTGCTCATCGGTCATCTGGCAGGTGCTTGCAGCCGGGCATCATCAGCACAACAGCGCGAACGCGCAACCACTGCACATCATTCCCCGCAAACTGCTGCCATTCCCCAGTCTGGTGATACCATCAGCCTCTACGTCGGCAATCTTGCCTACCGCGCGAAACGCGACGAGCTGCACACATTATTTTCACAGTACGGACACGTCAATTCTGTGCGCATCATGATGGATCGCACCACCCATCGGCCACGAGGTTATGCCTTTGTGGAAATGGAAAGCAATGCCGCACATAAAGCCATCAGCCAGCTGGATAACACAGAATTTTGTGAGCGTAATTTGCGCGTCAGCGAGGCAAAACAGAAACAATAGCGCCTGCCCCCAAACAAACCAGCAGAATGCGCACACGTTTGATAAAATCAGTGCCATGACTGACAGCAATCCCTTTCCGCAAACGCTGAGCGAGTTCCTTCAACAGGCCGGTGCCCAGGTGCAGTTTTACGACATGGGCCGTCGTCTGGTGGAAATCCCGGGTGCCAATATGCTGGCTATCGAGCGCCAGCAGCAAGCCTATCCGCAACCCTTTTTGCGCAGCGCCTCACTGGGCGTATTGTTTTATGACGAAGATGATGACGGTGCCAGCAGCGATCAGCAAATCTGGTTTCTGAAATTTCCGCTGGATGAACAGGGTCTGCTGCAACAAGCGGCACGCGATGACTTTCTGCGTCGCATGGTGGAACGGCTGGCGGAACAAACACTGGCCAGGCACGACCCCAAAGTCACGCACAATCCGTCCGACATGCCGGAAGACAACCCCCATGGCTTCACCCCGCGCGAAGACCGCATGGCCTGCTTTCACGCCAGGGTTGCCAAACAGCTTGGCCAGCCAGCCAGCCAGTTTTACGCCCACGCCGTTGATTATTTCACAGGCGGCAGCGGCTTTGAGCAATGGAATTTTGTGGGTCTGCAAGGCATCGCCGATGTGGCTGCCCGCCTCGATGAAAATAACAATCTGGCGACGCTGATCAATGCTGTCCCCCAATTACCTGTCACACCTTTTGCGGCACTGTGCAGCTGCCTGGAAAACGAGATCATCGACCCGGCACTGAGTGCAGCCCTGTCAGTACGCATCACAACAGCCCTGCAAGAAACCGACACTGCCCTTGCCGCCAATACCGTTGCCGCTGCCATTCGTGGTCTGTCACACGGCAGCGACCAGCAGGCACTCGTTGCCGCCCTCCACACGGTATTGAACAGCAACAGCGGGCGCAACGTGGAAGTATTGGCCACCATTGCCGGGCGCGCCTGGCACTGTCTGGAACAGGACGATATCCGCCGTGCTTTTTTATGCAACCTGGCCTTTTGTGATGCCGGCCAGGGGGCTTTTGATAACATCATGGCCGACCTGATGTTTATGCCCGGCCTGCGCCAGCCATTGCTGGATGAATTACACAACCTGCGTGACGCGGGGCATTGCACCCAACCACAGATTAATGTTATCAATCATTTTTTTCAGTCACTGCAAACCTGAACCCAGACTGATAAAAATCAGGGCTCCATATGAAAATAGGCACTCCCCTTTCCGATACCGCACTGCGCGTCATGCTGCTGGGCAGCGGTGAACTGGGCAAAGAAGTCATCATCGCCCTGCAACGCCTGGGGGTGGAAGTCATCGCCGTGGATCGCTACGATAACGCGCCGGGACAACAGGTGGCACACCGCGCTCATACCATCGACATGACCGATGGCGCAGCACTGCGTACCCTGATTGAACAGGAAAAGCCCCATTTCATCGTGCCGGAAATCGAAGCCATTGCCACCGGTATGCTGGCGGAAATCGAGGCCGATGGCCTGACACAGGTGATACCCACCGCACGAGCGACACAATTAACGATGAATCGCGAGGGCATTCGCCGACTGGCTGCGGAAGAACTGAACATACCCACTTCACGTTATGCCTTTGCCGATACACACAGTGAATTGCAGGCGGTCATTGATAATGGCGTGGGTTATCCCTGCATCGTCAAACCAGTGATGTCCTCTTCGGGCAAAGGCCAGTCCACCCTGCACTCCCCGGATGATGTGGCGGCGGCCTGGGATCACGCCATCAGCAGCGGTCGCGTATCACAAACCCGGGTGATCGTGGAAGAAATGGTCCGTTTTGATTTTGAAATCACCCAGCTCACTGTGCGCGCCCTGAATGCGCAGGGTGAAATACAAACGTATTTTTGCGACCCCATTGGCCACCTGCAACAGCAAGGTGACTACGTGGAAAGCTGGCAGCCCCAGATCATGAGCGAAATAGCCTTGGCCCGTTCCCGGCAAATCGCCAAAGAAGTCACTGACAATCTGGGAGGTCGCGGGTTGTTTGGCGTGGAATTATTCATCAAAGGCGACGAAGTCCTGTTCAGTGAAATCAGCCCGCGACCGCACGATACCGGCATGGTCACCATGGTGACCCAGGCGCAAAATGAATTTGAATTGCATGCCCGCGCCATCCTCGGCCTGCCTGTGGACACCCGCCTGCGCGAACCCGGAGCCAGCGCGGTAATTTATGGCGGCCACGAACTGACCGGTATTGCTTTTGACGGCATCGCCGAGGCATTGCGCGTGCAGCAAACCGAGTTACGTCTGTTCGGCAAACCTGAAGCCTTTGTACGTCGGCGCATGGGCGTGGCTCTGGCTTACGGTGGCGGCGGTGCCAACAACAGCGCCAACGATGCCCGCCAGCGCGCCAAACAAGCCGCATCGCTCATCAAACCCGTACCGAAATAACCAAAACCCGCTGCGCCTGCCATGTCTCGCCTCATCATTTTAATCGCCGTTGTACTGGCCGCCTGGCTGCTGATGCGCTGGTTTGTACGCACCCCGCCCAAACAGGTGATCACCACCGCCAAACGTGCCGGACTGATGCTTGCACTGCTTGTGCTTGCCTTTCTGGCCCTTACCGGTCGCCTCAACTGGATCTTTGTCGTCGGCGCAGCAGCTCTGCCCTTCCTAAGGCGAGGTTTTATGTTATTGCGTTTCCTGCCCATGGTGCGGGGTCTGTTTGGTGGCGCAGCCGGTCAGGCGGGAGCCGCTTTCGGCCAGCAGCAGAGCAGTCCGTTCTCCACACTGGAAACCCGTTTCCTGCGGGTCAGCCTGGACATCAGTACCGGCAACCTGGACGGTGAAGTGCTGGACGGCGCCTTTGAGGGACAATTTCTCAGCAAACTGACGCTGGATGAACTACTGCGCCTGCTACAGGAATGCAGCACCGACCCGCGCTCCGCCGCCCTGCTTGCCGCTTACCTGGATCGCCACCACAGCGGCTGGCGTACACAAGCTGACAGCGGCGGACCTCGCGAAACCCCACCGGAACACGGTATGTCCGTTGCAGAAGCCCTCGACATTTTAGGTGTGGAGGCCAAAGCCAGCAAAGAAGAAATCACCCAGGCCCACCGGCGGCTCATCCACAAACTCCATCCGGATCGCGGTGGCTCCACGTATCTGGCCACTAAAATCAATCAGGCCAAAGATTGTCTGCTTAAATCTGGATTCCGTGGTTGAACGGCCTGTAGAGTGCATTAAGGTTTGTGGCTGGCAAGGCGCAATGAGGAGTAATAGCCTGTTATTGCGACGATGCGCAACGCGGCCAGACGCAACTGGATGAAGGTGGTATTCATAAGGCCCGGCTGCGTTGGCAACGATGTTACAGAGCTATATTCAAACCAGGTGTTGTAAACGCAAAGGGCGCAGAGACGCAAAGAAAAAAGTACATACTTTGCGTTCTTTGCGCCTTCGCGAACTTTGCGTTAAATACCCAGGGTATGTTTAACCGCAGTGTGTTTTTGACGTTTATCGATGCTCTGCCTGAATTGAATGCAGAGATATGAAATGTTAATACATCCGCGAAGCCGTCAACTGCGGAGCCCAGGTTAAACCTTGGACAGTGCCCATACTCCCCCAAAGGAGTAGTTGACGAAAGCGCTAGGTTATCTAAAATAACGTACAGGGTCCCTTAATGTTGCTGCCACCCGGCAGCGCGGAACCGTTGGAGTCAATCATGCAGGCAGAAGTAAACGGTAAGATCATTGAACTGAGTGAAGCCGGATGGCTGGAAAACCTCAGCGAATGGAGCGAAGCCCTTGCCTATGAGATCGCCAAAAATGAAAAAGTGGAGCTCACTCCCGAACATTGGGACATCATTAACGAAGCCCGGCATTTTTTCGAAGAAAACGGCAAAGTCTGTGAACCCCGCGCTTTTTCCAAAATTATGAAAAAGAAATACGGCAAAGACCGTAGCGATAGCAGGTACCTCTACTCCCTGTTCCCTTACGGTCTGGTAAAATCAGCCAACAAAATTGCCGGACTGCCACGTCCCAAAGGTTGTAGCTAGGGGGTATAAGCATTACTTTAACGATGTACCGACTATTCTCGCCGGATATGCCCTGCCAATACAGCCTGACAGGGCTTTTTTTTGTCTGTACGCATTTCTTCACCCATACCCGCACAACACAAACCTTTGAATTAACGGCCATTCCACCGTAGGCTAAAGACCCGCACGGATGATCAGAGAGTTCATAAAACGTGGTACAACCGCCTTCCCCAAATACTGCGCCACCGCTTGACCTTATCTGCTGCTGTACGACCCTGTTTTTTTCGATACTGCTGTGCGCAATCCCCCTGCATGCCGCTGAAGCAACAAACACAGACTCAACAGAAAATTCAACGGAACCACGCATTTCCCTACTGGAATCCCTGGACAGCACACGCGATGCCGTCTCGCATCAGGTCACCGAGTTTGCCAATTGGCTGGACAATTTTTTTGGTGATGAGCGCATCTACGATGAATCACAAAACAGCAGCCTCAAGCTGAACCTGCTGCAAATTAACGAAGAGGGCTATCAACCACGTTACGAAGCCAACCTGCAAGGCAAACTCACCCTGCCCAATACACAAAAACGGCTGGAGCTTTTATTTGAGAGTGACCCCGAAGAAAATGCAAATGCCGACAATACTGTCATAGAAGCTGTGGAAGCACAGGAGCAGTCCCTCGGCCTGCGGTACATCCAGCTTTCCACCGACTGGTTGC
>JALSGT010000101.1 GCA_026982555.1 Chromatiales bacterium | reverse complement strand
CGCTGGGCACTTCAATACTTTCTTCCGGGCTGGCCAGTTGTGTCAGCGCACAGGCATATTTAATTTTGATTTCTTCTGCGTATTGCGTCGGTGTGCGCAGTGCTACGGCGATGTCATTGGTGACTTGATCACCGGCAATAGGAATAACGGCGGTGTGACGAATCGAGCCGTCGGTAAACACCGCGATATCAGTGGTGCCACCCCCCATGTCCACCAGACACACACCCAGTTCTTTTTCATCTTCGGTTAATACGGCGTAGCTGGATGCCAGTTGTTCGAGAATCACGTCGTCTACTTCCAGTCCGCAACGACGCACACATTTGATAATGTTTTGCGCTGCACTCACTGCGCCGGTCACCATGTGAACTTTGGCTTCGAGACGCACACCAGACATACCCACCGGCTCGCGTATGCCTTCCTGGTTATCAATCAAAAATTCCTGCGGCAGGATGTGCAACACTTTTTGATCCGCCGGTATGGCCACCGCCCGTGCGGCATCAATCACCCGCTCCACATCCGCTTGCATGACTTCTTTGTCACGTATCGCAACAATGCCATGAGAATTCAGGCTGCGGATGTGACTACCCGCAATACCGGCGTATACGGAATCAATCTGGCAACCTGCCATCAGTTCTGCTTCTTCCACGGCGCGCTGAATTGATAACACGGTGGATTCAATATTCACCACCACACCTTTTTTCAGGCCGCGAGACGGGTGTGAACCGATACCGATAATGTCGATACCCCCTTCCGGTGTCAGCTCCGCCACAATCGCCACCACTTTTGAGGTGCCGATATCCAGGCCAACCAACAAGTTTTGATCCGACTTTTTACTCATCGCTGCATTCTCCGGAAAAACATCTGTCTATCGACCTTATCGATTTCATCATTGTGTTTGAATATTGCCTTGTCATTATTTTGTCATTGTCTTGTTTCAACCTAACGTTGATTGATTTACCGGTGTTTTCCAGCGCACTGCAAAACCATTGGTATAACGTAAATCCACTGACTGAATATTTTTCAGTTTTTCCACCGGCAACTGGCTATACGCATTAGCAAAACGTGATAGCTGCGTCTCCGGCATCGCCCGGCCAAACAGTAATTGCATACCGTTATCAAGCGACACCTGCCATGCGCGTCGTTCACTCAGGGTTAATGCCTTAACCGCCAGCTCCATTTTTTTCAGCGGCATTGATAACAACTGATAATGTCTGGCCAGCATTGTTGCCGAACCTTCCGGCCCGCTAAACAGAGGCAATTCAGCCAATGCATCGACCGTGGCAACCGGGACAACATCCCCTCGTCGATTAACCATGCCGCCACCTTGCCAGCGGGCCAGGGGGATTTGTTCACGAATATCAATGCTCAGGGTATCCGGCCAGATTCTCCGCACCGATACACTGTCTACCCAGGGCAGGGTTTCGGCAGCCTGTTTCATGGCGCGCACATCCACATTAAAAAACCCGGCATTGCTTAAGTCACCTATCGCTTCGTACAAATCCTGTTTGTCGAGATAGGTGAATTCACCCTTCACTTGTACCTGCTGAATGGGCAACGTATCCGGTTGGGCAAGCTGCCACACAGAGAAACCCGACAGGCCACCCAATCCACCGAACAACAACACACCGCCCAGCAAGCGGCGCGTCAGCCAGCGTTCCAGCACCGGCTTTACGGGTGAGCGGGGCTTTTTCACAGTGGCTTTTTTCTCAATGCGCCTAGCTCCCATGGCCCACCTCCTCTGCGCTGTCCGATACACTCGCTGCTAATACACTCGCTGCTGATAAAACACGCAAAACCAGTTCATCAAAACCGATGCCTGCCGCCTGTGCCGCCATGGGCACCAGGCTGTGATCTGTCAATCCCGGCACCGTATTGTTTTCCAGCAACCAGGGTTCACCGTTTTTGTCTAACATGAAATCGATACGCCCCCAGCCGCTTGCACCCAGTATCGTGAATGCACGCAATGCCAACGCCTGAAACTGTTGCTCGCTGGCAGCATCCAGACCACTGGGGCAGTGATAACGGGTATCGTCTGCGTTGTACTTGGCATCGTAGTCATAAAATTCACGGGATGTTTCCAGACGAATCACCGGCAGTGCTTCATCGTCAAGAATGCCGACGGTATATTCTTCGCCGATCACCCAGGGTTCTGCCATTACTGCTGCATCAAACTTCATCGCACTGCG